>USNX01000056.1 GCA_900556205.1 uncultured Collinsella sp. | reverse complement strand
GCCCAAAACAGGCTGCACCGGCGTATACATGCGCACGGTATGCTCGTCCGAATCGCCTCGGAAAAGCGGCGCGTGCATATTGCCGATCTCCCAGCACGCATGCGCGAGCGCAATCGGATCCATGCGGTCGACTTCGACCAAATAAACCTCGGCGCTGCGCAGGCGCACGGCAACCGCCACGGGCACCATGCCAGAACGGTCGATGGCGAGCACGTCGCCGTCGGCAAGACGACCGCCGTCGGCAGCATCCAGCCGAATATCGACCGTGCGCCCCAGCTCCGTCACGCCCACAAGCGCGCATACATCAGCCTGGTCCCAATCGAGCAGCAGCTCGTCAACTTCAAAGACGCCGCCCAACTTCCGGCGAAGCAAAAGCTCATAGGACGGATCGTTGAGATTTCCCAAGCATGTCGTCGAAACCAAGCGTTCAGGCATACTCTAACCCTCGACCTCGACGAGCTCGATATCAAAGTTGAGGTCCTTGCCGGCCAGCTCGTGGTTGGCGTCGAGCGTCACGGCCTCGGGCGTTACGTCGATGACCACGGCGGGGACGGGCATGCCGCTCGGCGTGGACAGGAAGAGCTTCATGCCCTTCTCGATCTGCTCGATGTTGGGAACCTGTTCGGCCGGGAAGGTCAAAACCATCTCGGGATTGTGCTCGCCATAGGCATCGGCAGCCGGGATGTGCACGGTCTTCTTCTCGCCCACCTGCATGTCGACAACGGCGGCGTCGAAGCCCTTGATCATCTGACCGGCGCCGCAGGTGAACTCCAGCGGCTCGCCGCGATCGTAGGAGCTATCGAACTGCGTGCCGTCGTCGAGCGTGCCGCGATAATGGGTCTTGACCTTCTTGCCCTGGTTGGACATGGAAACCTCCGTGATAAGGGCGGCGCACAACGTGGGCCGCCATGAACATATGGCGCTAACTATACCCTAGTCATACAATTTGAAGACAGTTTGCAAAGAAACGCTGCAACCGGAGGAACCATGGCATATCCCGTATTTGACCTACACTGCGACACCGCCGACCGCATCGGCTGGGCCACGCTCGATCTCGACCTGCGCTTTACCGCCGGCACCGACGGTTATTTCCCCGGCGACGAAACGCATCCGCAAGATTTCGACCTCATCGAGGGCAACGCCTGCGCCATCTCGCTCGCAAAGATCGGCAACACGCCGTGGGCGCAGTGCTTCGCCACGTTTGTCCCCGACGAGATTCCCACCGCCCACGCCGCACGCTTCCAGGCGCAGATCATGGCGCACATGAGCGGCCAGGCAATGCTCAACCACGACCGCATGGTCAACGTGCGCAGCGCCGCAGACATTCGTCCCGCGCTCAAGGACGGCAAGGTCGCTTGCATCCACACCATCGAAAACGCCACGTTCTTTGCCGAGGACCCCGCGCTGATCGAAGTGCTCAAGAGCCTGGGCGTGCTCATGTCATCACTCAGCTGGAACGCGCAGGGGCCGCTCGCGAGCGGACACGATACCCACGCCGGTCTCACCGCCGCCGGCATCGAGGCACTTACGCAGATGGAGCACGCCGGCATGGTGCTTGACGTCTCCCACCTCAACGATGAGTGCTTTGACGAGGTTGTCGCCCACGCCACGCGCCCCTTCGTCGCCAGTCACTCCAACTCCCGTGCGGTTTGCGGCGTCAAGCGCAACCTCACCGACGACCAGTTCCGCACCATTCGCGACATGGGTGGCATCGTCGGTCTCAACTACTGCAGCGAGTTCCTTTCCAACGACGCAACCGACAAGACCGCCGCAGACGTCACCTTCGACCAGCTAGCGGCACATATCGAGCACTGGCTCGACCTGGACGGCGAGGACGTCATCGCGCTCGGCGGCGACTGGGACGGCGCCACTGTGCCCGCTTTCCTCTCCGACGCCAGCAAGATGCCCGAGTTCCAGAACATGCTCTCCAAGCACTTTGGCAAGACCGTGATGCAGAAGCTCTGCAGCGACAACGCGCTTGCCTTCTTTGAGCGTTATTAATTTCACATCCCTTGAGCGGGCCGGCATGCCGAACGGTCGACATGCCGGCCCGTCCCCAATCTGAAGGACCGCTTTTGACGCAGCAGTTTACGATTTCCGTATCCCGACCGGATGGGACGCCCATCCCCGTCGTCGTTACCAAAAAGCGCGTCAAGAACTTCAACCTACGCGTCACATCGAGCGGCGAGGTCCACGCAAGCGCACCGCTCAGCGCCACTCGCGAGCGTATAGAAGCGTTTGTGAAACGCAACAGCGCCTGGATTATCAGCCGACTTGCCCAGCGCGAGCAACGTCAGGCGACGGCGCGAGAGCCGCTCAGTCACTCGTCCATCATTGCACTTTGGGGCAAGCCCATCACGGTACAAGATGCGCTCGATCACAACTTTGCATCGCCCGCACCGCGACCCAAACAGGCCACCTTCGCAAGTTTTATGGGTACCGATAAATCGGACGAAGGCCCACAGACCAAGCGGCACGCAATCCTCGACGGCCTAACGTCCGATGAGCTCCAAGCCCACATCGACCAGCTCTATACGTCCGAAGTCACATCGGCGCTGCGCGATATGGTGCACGCATACGAAATCGCAATGGGTGTCGCCGTTTCTCGCGTTTCCGTACGCAGCATGAAAACGCGTTGGGGCTCATGCACTCCCAAATCCGGCGCCGTTCGCATCGCACGAGAACTTGCCGCCTACCCCGTCGAATGCCTCGACATGGTTGTCGCCCACGAGCTCGTCCACTTGCTCGAGCCAAGCCACAATCAGCGGTTTCACGCCTTGCTCGACACGTACTGCCCCAACAATAGAGCTCTGTCGCAGCGGCTCAAGCAGCCGCCCCTCAACAAGCTCTAGCATCGACTAGCGCACGCGCTCGATCTCGACGCCACAGCTTGCCAAGGGCAGGCCAACAGGCGCCCACGGCTTATCGAGTTTGATGCGCACACCAAGCAGCGAGGGATAACGACGCAGCAGCATCTGGGCCGTACCCTCAGCTGCAGCCTCGATGAGCTTAAACGTGTGCTCGCGCAGATAGCCATCGACATCATGGCATACCGAGCCGTAGTCAATCGAGGCATCCAGGTTATCGTGCTCCCCCGCTGCACGCAGGTCGGCATAGAGCACCAGGGACACGATGAACTTCTGGCCCAGCGCGTTCTCTTCGGGATACACGCCGTGGTTAGCAAAAACCTCAAGCCCTTCAACGGTGATGCGATCGGCATGGCGCAGATCGTCATAGCTCACGTGGGGTACCGCCGTTGCGGTGGATATTTCGCCCCTTCCACGGCGGGCGAGCTCGGCGCCTTCAGTCTTGGTTGCATTCTCGGGCAGTTTCTTGTTGCTCATCGCGATCGTCTCCTTCGTTTAGAACCCCGACCGCGCAAACTAGCTACACGCGAATCGACAGGTTCTTTTTATCATCACTCCAGTTGCAAGCATTGCGCGCGGGGCATGCAAAGCAGGCGCGAGACGCTTTGTCGGCTGCATAGAGCAGACGCTCAAGCGGTTGGCTGTTCACGCGCAGCTTTCGATGGCCCAGAATGGCCGTCTTAATGGCTGCGGCATCGGCCGGCTCAAACGCCACGTCATCGGGCATGCCGCCGAGAATCGCATCAGCGACGCGTTCGCTTGCAACATCATGGGATATACCCGATTCATACTGTTCATCTTTGCCGATATCGTGAAGAAGTGCCGTGGCGTAGATGACCTCGCGGTCAAATTCGAGCTGTTCCTCGAGATTCTTGATCCACATAATGCGAGCGACATCGAGCAGATGGTCAATACCGTGACGGCAAAAGATGCGTCCCGATTCCAACTGTGCAATGTTGCCCAGGTGCCGCCGGAACAGACCGTTGGCACAAATGTAATCAATGCGAGGCATGGCACCAAAGGGGGCCAGGCCCGAAGCCATAAAGCCGCGACGCGACGTCCCCTCATCGGTCTTCGATGTAAAGTCGTTGACGACCCTCATGTTAACGGCCCAGCATCCTAAAGAACCGCTCCTCGAGCGCGGGATCGGTCTCAAAGACGCCGCGACGAGCGAGCGTCACGGTCTTGGTGCCGGGCTTTTGCACGCCGCGCATGGTCATGCACATGTGCTCGGCTTCCATGAGCACAATCGCTCCCTGGGGAGCGAGATAATCCATGAGAGCGTCGGCAACCTGTGCGCACAGCTGCTCCTGCAGCTGCAGACGACGGGCATAGACCTCAACCGTGCGAGCAAGCTTAGACAGACCTGCCACGCGACCGTTAGGGATATAGCCGATCGTAGCCTTACCATAAAACGGCAGCAGATGATGCTCGCACAGCGAGTAAAACGTAATGTCGCGCTCGATAACCAAATCGTTCGAAGCGACGGCAAAAGTTTTGGACAGGTGCTCCTCGGCACTCTGGTCCATACCGCCGGCGATTTCACCATACATACGGGCAACGCGCGCCGGGGTCTCCAGCAGGCCCTCACGAGTTGGGTCCTCGCCTATGCCCTCAAGCAGCAGCTTAATGGCAGTCTCGACTTTTTCCTGATCGACCATCTGGGCCTCACTTTTTTCGATTTCGCGTTCGCGCTATGGTACCACGCCGGCACGCAACCTCTGTCAGCTACATAGTATGGGTCGAATAGACCGGATCGTCCCGCCAAAGCTCCACGGCGTCGCAAAGCGCAACGTTCTCACGCTCGGCACGGGCACGCGTGGCGTTCATATCAATCACGCGCTGATTGCTCGAGCCCCTAAAGCGCAACGAGATATCGTACAGGTCCTGAACAAACGGACCGTCCACCAGCATGTCGAGGCAGGCAAGGATACGGTCCGTCACCTCGGTATGGTGACGACCGCCCGGCATAAGCTCCTCGAGTACGTCGCCAGTAAAGCACCAAATGGTCTTTCCCGACCCCGCAGGATAGGCCGCACGCACGCGTTCAATAAAGTCAACAAGCCCCGCCTGATTCTCGGGCTCCATGGGCTCGCCGCCCAAAATCGTCAAGCCATCGATAAAGGGATGATCGAGACTCTCGATAATTTTGTCCTCGACGCCGCGATCGAACGGCTCGCCCGCAGCAAAGTCCCACGCGACAGAGTTAAAGCAGTTCTTGCACCCACGACGGCACCCACTCACAAACAGAGAAGTACGAACGCCTTCCCCATCAGCAATGTCGAAATACTTAATGTTCGCGTAGTTCATAGGTAACTCTCCCGGGAGGCCGGGACATATCATCCCGTCCTCAAACATTCTCGGCCTTCGGCCTGCGAAACTGTGGGCGGGACGATATGTCCCGGCCTCATGCAAAGGGTAACTCAATGAACGAAGCGAACATCGAGCATAGGGTTCGAGGTCCAATAAAAACTATGTTGCAGCTCAACCGTCATCACAAGCAAAGCGTTGTTGCAAGTCAACTCATTTCCGCTAAGAACTTCGAGGAGTGAGCAGACCGCATGCTGCATCTCAGCTACATCACCTTGGCTGCCCCGTAGCGAGGCCCCGGACCTTTACTCGATATGAGTTCCGCACGAACAGGAGGCGCCAGTGGCGCCTCCGTCGTGAGCCAGGACTGTCCGAAATAGCGAGTAAAGATCCGGGGCCTCGCTACGGGGCAGCCTGGGATAGTTATTAGAGATGCAGCACGCGGTCGCGGATCTCCTCGGTTCGACCCTGGTTCCAGAACTGGGTACCGATGTAGCCGCACGTACGACGAGCGACATTCATCTTCTCCTGGTCGCGGTTGCCGCAATTGGGGCACTCCCACACCAGTTTGCCATCGTCCTCGACAATCTTGATCTCGCCATCGTAGCCGCACACCTGGCAGTAGTCGCTCTTGGTGTTGAGCTCGGCGTACATGATATTGTCGTAGATGTACTGCATCACGCGAATGACAGCCTTGAGGTTGTCCTGCATGTTGGGAACCTCAACGTAGGAGATAGCACCGCCCGGCGAAAGCTGCTGGAACATGCCTTCAAACTTAAGTTTGTCGAAGGCATCGATCTCCTCGGACACGTGGACGTGATAGCTGTTAGTAATGTAGCCCTTGTCCGTCACGCCCGGGATAATGCCAAAACGACGCTGCAGGCACTTGGCAAACTTGTAGGTCGTCGACTCCAACGGCGTGCCGTACAGCGAGAAATCGATGTCGCTCGCAGCCTTCCACTCCGCGCACTTGTCGTTCATGTGCTGCATGACGGCCATGGCAAACGGCGTGCCCTCCTTCTCGGTGTGGCTGTGACCCGTCATGTACTTGACGCACTCATACAGACCGGCGTAACCCAGGCTGATGGTGGAATAGCCGCCCACGAGCAGTTTGTCGATCGTCTCACCCTTCTTAAGGCGCGCCAGGGCGCCGTACTGCCAAAGGATCGGCGCGGCATCCGAAAGCGTGCCCATCAGGCGCTCATGGCGGCACAGCAGGGCCCGGTGGCACAGCTCAAGGCGCTCATCGAAGATCTTCCAGAACTTGTCCATATCCTGGTGCGAGCTCAACGCGACATCGGGCAGGTTAATGGTTACAACACCCTGGTTAAAGCGACCATAGTACTTAGGCTTGGTCGGGTCATAGTTCAGCGCGTTGGCAACATTGTTAAAGCCGTTGCCCGAGCGATCGGGCGTCAGGAAACTGCGGCAACCCATGCAGGTGTAGCAATCGCCGTTGCCGGCGCTCTCGCCCTTCGACAGCTTGAGCTCGCGCATCTTCTTCTCGGAGATGTAGTCGGGCACCATGCGCTTGGCGGTGCACTTGGCAGCCAGCTGGGTCAGGTAGAAGTACGGGGAATTCTCGTGAACGTTATCGTCCTCGAGTACATAGATAAGCTTGGGGAATGCCGGGGTAATCCACACGCCGGCCTCGTTCTTAACGCCCTCGTAGCGCTGGCGAAGCGTCTCCTCCACAATCATGGCAAGGTCGTGCTTCTCCTGAGGCGTACGGGCCTCGTTAAGATACATAAAGACCGTCACGAACGGCGCCTGGCCATTCGTGGTCATAAGGGTCACGACCTGATACTGAATCGTCTGGACGCCGCGACGAATCTCATCGCGCAGGCGATCCTCAACGACCTCGCGAACCTTCTCGGCAGATGCCGAGACACCGAGCTCCTCAAGCTCGCGAGCGACCTCGCCGCGAATCTTCTGACGGCTCACCTCAACAAAGGGGGCAAGATGGGTCAGCGAGATGGACTGGCCGCCGTACTGGGAAGAAGCAACCTGGGCGATGATCTGCGTCGCGATGTTGCAAGCGGTCGAGAAGCTGTGCGGCTTCTCGATCAGCGTGCCCGAGATAACAGTGCCGTTCTGGAGCATGTCCTCCAGGTTCACCAGATCGCAGTTGTGCATGTGCTGGGCAAAGTAATCCGAATCGTGGAAGTGGATCAGGCCCTCATTATGGGCATCCACGATCTCCTGGGGCAGCAGCACGCGCTGAGT
>USNX01000055.1 GCA_900556205.1 uncultured Collinsella sp. | reverse complement strand
AGGATGTTCTCGGGGCGCACCTCGATGGTACCCACCTCGCTTGCCAGCATAAAGCGACCGTCGCGCGTCACATAGTAGCGGGCGGGACGCAGGCCGTTGCGGTCGAGAGCAGCACCCAGGGTACGGCCGTCGGTAAAGGCGATGGCGGCAGGGCCGTCCCACGGCTCCATGAGCATGGACTGGTAAGCGTCGTAGGCGCGGCGCTCCTCACTCAGGCTGTCGTTATGGTCCCACGGCTCGGGCAGCAACATGGACGCGGCACGCGTAAGCGGGCGACCGTTCATAACCAAAAACTCGAGCACGTTGTCCAGAATCGCGGAGTCGGAACCCTCGCGGTTGATGATGGGCATCATGCGCTCAAGATCATGCTGCAGCACGGGGCTGTACAGGTTGGGCTCGCGGGCGCGGATCCAGTTGACGTTGCCCTTGAGGGTATTGATCTCGCCGTTGTGGATGATAAAGCGGTTGGGGTGCGCGCGCTCCCAGCTGGGCGTGGTGTTGGTGGAGTAGCGCGAGTGGACAAGCGCCACGGCCGTCTTGACGGCGGCGTCGTTGAGGTCGATGAAGAAGCGGCGCATCTGCGTGGCGACCAGCATGCCCTTGTACACGATGGTGCGCGAGCTCATGGAGCACACGTAGAAGATCTTGTCGCGCAGGGCAAACTCGGCGTCGGCCTTCTTTTCGATGGTGCGGCGGCACACGTACAGGCGGCGCTCGAAGGCATCGCCGGCGGGCGTGTCGTCCGGACGGCCCAGGAAGGCCTGCAGGATAGTGGGCATGCAGGCGCGGGCCGTCTCGCCCAGGTCGTGCGGGTCGACCGGCACCTCGCGCCAAAAGAGCAGCGGCACGCCGGCCCCGGCGCAGCCCTCCTCAAACACGCGGCGGGCATCCTCTACGCCCTTGTCGTCCTGCGGAAAGAACAGCATGGCCACGCCATAGTCGCCCTCTGCCGGCAGAATCTGGCCGCACTTTTGAGCCTCTTTACGGAAAAAGTGATGCGGAACCTGGAACAGGATGCCAGCGCCGTCGCCGGTGTTCTTCTCGAGTCCCGTGCCGCCGCGGTGCTCCAAGTTGACCAGAATGGACAGCGCATCGTCCAGAATCTGGTGATGGCGCTCACCGTTGATATCGGCAAGCGCGCCGATGCCACATGCGTCGTGGTCGAATTCGGGGCGATAAAGGCCCTGCTGCTGAGCGGAATCTGCCTGCATCGCGATCCTCCCCTAGATATTTAGACAGTCAGTTGAATAGGCATACTAGGAGCATCGCCGACCCGTTGTGTTTCCCGCCCGTTTCGAAACAATCGCGTAACGCACGCCCTGCGAGTGGGTGCCGCCGACCTCAAGGGCAACAACAAGGGCCCCAGGTTCGGCCTGTAAGCTCACCGCTTCAAACATCTCAATCTGTAACAGGAAGACCCAATTTCGACGACTAACTGTTACAGATTGAGATGTTTTCAAGAGACGGTTCGGAATGTCTCGATCTGTAACACGAGGGGCCTGTTTTGGCGGTCAGCTGTTACAGATCGAGATTTTCCATAGGACCATTTCTTCCTGTCTCGATCTGTAACAGCTAGGCCCCATTTCCATCCCTAGTTATTACAGATCAAGACATTTCGGCAATCCCCTTTCACCATCCTATTCAAATACAACAATTTTGTTAGTCTTGGTTAACTTTTGAGCCTAAAACGGGTATCCTTTGCGGCGTCAAACAAACGGCACGCGTGCCGTGCCACATTAAGGAGGCCCCTATGGCAAACCAGACAGACCGGCAGACGATGCAGCTCGTCCTTATCCGCCACGGAGAGTCGGAGTGGAACAAACTCAACCTGTTCACCGGCTGGACCGATGTCGAGCTCACCGACACGGGTCGCGAAGAGGCGGCGGCAGGCGGCCGCGCCCTCAAAGAAGCCGGTTTCGACTTTGACATCTGCTACACTTCGCGCCTCAAGCGCGCGATCCACACCCTCAACATCGTGCTCAGCCAGATGGACCGCGAATGGCTGCCCGTCATCAAATCCTGGAAGCTCAACGAGCGCCACTATGGCGCACTGCAAGGTCTCAACAAGGCCGATGCCGCGGCGGAGCACGGAGACGAGCAGGTGCTCATCTGGCGCCGCTCCTTCGACATCTGCCCGCCGGCGCTCGAGCCAGGAGACGAGCGCGACCCCCACACCCAGGAGCAATACCGCGATGTCGCGCCCGACCAGCTGCCCTATACCGAGTGCCTTAAGGATACGATCGCTCGCGCCTGGCCTTATTTCGAAGACGAGATTCGCCCCCAGATGCTCGCCGGCAAACGCGCACTCATCGCCGCACACGGCAACTCTCTGCGCTCGCTCGTCATGAAGTTCGAGCACCTCACGCCCGAGGAAATCCTCAAGGTCAACATCCCCACCGGCGTGCCGCTCGTCTACACCTTCGATACCGGGTTCAACGTCCTCGACAAGCGCTACATCGGCGACCCGGCAACCATCGCCGCCAAGATCGATGCCGTTGCCAATCAGGGTAAGGCGCGCAAGTAACCCCAACCTAAACCCAGGGCGCGGCGCCGCGCAACCCAAGTGCAGCGCCACGCCACCCCAACGTAGGAACCAGCCATGCTCAACCATCTCAAACATCACTTTGGCTCCCCGCGCACCGGTGGCCACGGAGGACTCGACATCGCACGGCATATCGGCCCCGGGCTGCTCGTCACCGTCGGCTTTATCGACCCGGGCAATTGGGCCTCCAATATGGCCGCGGGCTCGCAGTTTGGCTACGCGCTGCTGTGGATCGTCACGCTGTCGACGATTATGCTCATCGTGTTGCAGCACAACGCGGCACACCTGGGCATCGCCACGGGCATGTGTCTTGCCGAGGCCACGACACGTTATCTCCCCCGCTTCGTTGGGCGCACGGTGCTCGCCAGTGCCTATCTCGCGACCATCGCCACCGCCATGGCCGAAGTCCTGGGCGGTGCGATCGCGCTTCAAATGCTCTTTGGCCTGCCCGTACGCGCCGGCTGCATCATCGTCGCGGCAGTATCGGTTGCCATGCTCATGACAAGCTCCTACAAACGCGCCGAGCGATGGATCATCGCCTTCGTGGGCGTGGTGGGACTCTCGTTTTTAGCCGAGCTTGCACTAGTCAAGGTCGACTGGCCGCAAGCCGCCACAAGCTGGATCACACCCAGTATGCCCACCGGCTCGGCCGCGATTATCGTAAGCGTCCTAGGCGCGGTCGTTATGCCCCACAACCTCTTCCTGCACTCCGAAGTCATCCAATCCATGCACTTCGAAGGCCAAGGCGAGCGAGTTATCGAAGAACGTCTGCGCTACGAGCTCTTCGACACGCTCTTTTCGATGGGCGTGGGCTGGGCAATCAACTCGGCCATGGTCATCCTGGCCGCAACGACCTTCTTTGCGCACGGCATTGTCGTAGACGACCTCGCCGTCGCAGCGGCCACGCTCTCCCCCATTCTGGGCCCGGCAAGCTCAATCATCTTTGCGGTGGCACTGCTGTTTGCGGGCATATCGAGTAGCGTGACGGCGGGCATGGCGGCGGGCACCATCACCGCGGGCATGTTCGACGAGGAATACGACATCCACGACCGACATTCCTCGATCGGGGTGGCGGCCTGTTTCGTCGGCGCAGTGGCGGCGTGCCTGGTCGTCCCGAATCCTTTTGAGGGTCTCATTTGGAGTCAGGCGCTGCTGTCGCTTCAGCTGCCGATTACGGTCTTTGTGCTCATACGACTCACCAGTTCGCCCCGCGTCATGGGCAAATACGCCAACTCGCGCCCGCTCAACGCGTTGCTCGTGGGGATCGGTGCCATCGTGACGATTCTCGATGTCGTGTTGCTGACAGGGATGTAATGGGGCGGGGCACCTACCCAGGCAAACGTCTCGATCTGTAACAGATAGACACGCTTTTGATGTCTAGATGTTACAGATCGAGATCATTCCGAGGGACAGCTCCGTTTGTCTCAATCTGTAACACGTAGACCCCGTTTTGACTGCTAGATGTTACAGATTGAGATCTTCTGCCGGACGGTTTTGGTTTGTCTCGATATGTAACAAGTGGGCCCAATTTCCACTTCTAGATGTTACAGATCGAGACATTTCTTCAGCTCCAACCTTTTGTCTCAATCTGTAACAGGAAGACCCGTTTTGAGCCGTTAGATGTTACAGATTGAGACAAAAGGTCGGCCGGACTCACGACGGACAGGATCGGCTAACAGCAGTCGTGATCCCTTGGGGACGGAGGGAAAGGGCCCCGGCCGGGATATCCGACCGGGGCCCTTGGACAGAGCTATGTGTTGCTGCAAGTCGTGTGTCTGCGAGCTACTCCTCGACGAGCTCAAACTGATCGGGACCGACGCCGCAGACCGGGCACACGTAATCCTCGGGCAGCTCGGGCGTGTCGACCTCAACCTCATAACCGCAAACGATGCACACGAACTTATACGTCTTCTTTTCCTCAGCCATGATGTTCTCCTCTCGAACGTGACTGCTGGTGTACTTGCTTATTAGTATATATTCTCAATAATATAATGCAAGTATTTTTAAAACATTTCTAGCCTTGATACGAGGACGCCTTCGGAGGCGTCTTGCCCTTCAGGACCTTATGGTAGTAATCGTAGGTGAGCGGCGTCTCGTCGCTCAGGCGCTCGGCATCCTCGACCTCGCCGATAAACAGTAGATGCGTGCCCACGTCAACAGTGTCAATCAAACGGCAGCTAAACAAGGCCGCCGCATGCTCGGGAACATAGGGCATGCCCAGCGCGGTCTCGCGCGTCTCGTACTTGGCAAATTTGTCATAGTCGCTGCTAGTACGGAATCCAAAGTTGCCAATGTAGAGCATATCGGCCGTCTGATCGATCACGGTCAGCGCAAAGGCCTTGGCAGACAAGATAACACCAGACGTGACATTTTCCTTATTCACGGCAACCGAGATGCGCGGCGGCGTGGACGTCACCTGCACCGCCGTGTTGATGACGCAGCCGGCACGCAGCCCGTCGGCCGCAGCACTCACCACATACAGGCCACTCGGCATCGTAAAGAACGCAGTTTTGTCCATAACGACCACTCCCCTAACCCGGGATTGAACCTCATGGATGTATGTACCCACAAAAAAGGCGACGCCCATAACGGACGCCGCCTTTGAGACGCATGTGTCAAAACAGTTAGGGAGGCGGGACAATCGCAGTAGGCCACCTCCCCGCAAGTCATGTGCCTAGCGATTACGCTCCTTAAGCGCACGATCGATCTCGCGCTGAACGTCGCGCTTGGCCATGTCCTCGCGTTTGTCGTAGAGCTTCTTGCCGCGACCCAGGCCCAGCAGCAGCTTTACGCGGCCGTCGGTATTAAAGTAGAGCTCCAGCGGCACCAACGCATAACCGCGATTGCGCAGCTTACCATCGAGAAAATCAATCTCCTTGCGATGCAGCAGCAGACGACGCCGGCGATCGGGGTCACGGTTCCACACACCACCGTGGCTGTAAGGGTGAATATGCAGGCCCACCAACCAGCATTCGCCGCCGCGAATCAGCGCAAAGGTGTCAGTGATCTGACAGGCGCGCTCGCGAATCGACTTGACCTCGGTACCGCTCAGTTCAATGCCGCATTCGAACGTCTCGTCGATAAAGTACTCGTGATGCGCCGAGCGATTCTTGGAAATGAGCTTGCGTTCGCGCTTACTGGGCATCGCCGGCCTCCTTGACACCGTCGGCTCCCTTGTCGGCGCCTGCGCGCTTAGCCTTGCGCTCGGCGTTGAGCTCGGCATCGCTCTCACGCACCAGCTTAATAATCGCCGCGCATGCCTCCTCGCCCACCAGGTCACGGGCACGAACCGTCAGGCGCGTAGCCTCCAGCTTGTCGCCGTCGCTCGCGGCGTCGGTCGCACACATGATGAGGCAAATGGCAATTTCGGCCGAAGGCGAGGTCGGTACGCCCTGCAACGCCAGCTCGCCCATCACGTGCTCGTCGCTCTCGTCGGCGGCATCGGGATAGGCAGCATGAATCTTGTTGAGCAGGCGCGTCGTATGCGAATCGCCGGGCGCTAAGCGCAACGCCAGACGTGCGCAACCCACGGCCGCCGAGACGTTCTCGGTCTCGGGCTCCAAAAAGTACTGACCCAAGTTGGCGTAGGCGCGGGCGGCGCACTTACCGTCGCTCGCACGCTCCAGCACCGAAAACGAAAGCGAAGCCCACTCCTGCTTGTCCTCGAGAGCGCGGAACAGCTCGGCCAAATCCAGGCGGTAGTTGCAGTTCATGGGGTCCCAGCGCACGGCCTGCATCAAGGCATTGCGAGCACTCACATAATCCTGCTGGCGAATGTAGGCAAACGCCATGTCGGAATACAGACGATCAAAGGGCACCTCGACCTGCACCAACTCGCGCGGGTCCTTTTCCACGCGACGGTAGGCCAGACGCTCAAACTTGCTATCGAAGCTAAAGTACTGGCGGTTCTCCTCCGTCTTGCACACGGCATCGATATACTCCTCGGCAAGCTCAACCAGACGCTCCAACAGCGGCGTCGCCGTGGCCAAGTCTCCCTGCGCCAGGTAATTCTCGGCATACGTAATGTCTTGTAGGCTGATGGGCAGGTCCATGGCAACTCCTCGGTCCAGGTGAAACGCGGCTCATTCCACACATGCGGTGTATACACAAAACCCGGGTCTCTTGCGAGGCCCGGGCGTTCATTTTGTGGTAGCCCGTACCAGATTCGAACTGGTGATCTCCGCCTTGAGAGGGCGGCGTCCTAAACCGCTAGACGAACGGGCCATATGTAGCAAATGCAATGGCTGGGATGGAGGGAGTCGAACCCCCATTGACGGAACCAGAATCCGCTGTCCTGCCATTAGACGACATCCCAATGACTGCATCGCTGCGCTCGGCTGTGCCTTTGCGCAAGAAAGAAATATACGGGAAGTTCTACGGCGGCGCAAGCCCCATTTTTAACTTTTTTGAAAATCGGCCAATTTGCCCCGACCCATGAAGGACCTGTGAAGCCAAACCGCATGCTAGGGGCAAAATGCCGCAAGCGCACCATTGCTACCGTTGGCAGATTGTTGCATCCTGGTCGCCGTCAATAGTGACACAATCAGGACACCAATTATCGCGCGGATATCGAGGCGACATGGATGATGAGCTTGATTACCTATGGGAGACCCTCGGCCTCGAGATAACTGCTATCCCTTGGCCGGATCGGCACAAAATTCATCCCACGCTACGACCCGCCATCACAGTCATGCAGGCAACGTATCGTGGCGCCTCATTTTTGATGATGCGAATGGCATGGCACGCGGCGCTACCCGACCTCAAGCGAGTTCAGGCAAGCCTCGTGGAGCTATCCGGTATTCCCGTCGTGATTTCGGAGACCCATTTGGAGCAACGCCAACGCGACCGTTTGCAAGCACAGCGAATCCC
>USNX01000054.1 GCA_900556205.1 uncultured Collinsella sp. | reverse complement strand
TCTTCGATGTCTACACCCCCGAGATGCGTGCTTGCCGCTCGGCTCACATCATCACCGGTCTGCCCGATGGCTATGGCCGCGGCCGCATCATCGGCGACTACCGTCGTGTTGCCCTGTACGGCGTCGACTACCTGATCAAGGACAAGGAGGCCCAGAAGGCTTCCACCCCGACGGTCATGACCGCCGACAACATCCGCGATCGCGAGGAGCTGCAGGAGCAGATCCGCGCCCTCGGCGAGCTCAAGATGATGGCCGAGACCTATGGTTTCGACATTTCCAACCCTGCTACCAACACGCAGGAGGCCATCCAGTGGATGTACTTCGCCTACCTTGCTGCCGTCAAGGAGCAGAACGGCGCCGCTATGTCCATCGGCCGTACCTCTACGTTCATCGACATCTACGCTGAGCGCGACCTCGCCAACGGTACTTTCACCGAGGAGCAGATCCAGGAGTTCGTGGATCACTTCATCATGAAGCTCCGCATGGTCAAGTTTGCCCGTACCCCCGAGTACCAGGCCCTGTTCACCGGCGACCCGCAGTGGGTCACCGAGTCCATCGGCGGCATGGGTGTCGACGGCCGTACGCTCGTTACCAAGATGAGCTACCGCTACCTGCACACGCTCGAGAACATGGGCACCAGCCCCGAGCCCAACATGACCGTTCTGTGGTCGACCCGTCTGCCCGAGAACTTCAAGAAGTTCTGCGCCAAGACTTCTGTCGCCAGCTCCTCGATCCAGTACGAGAACGACGATCTCATGCGCGTCTATCACGGCGACGACTACGGCATTGCCTGCTGCGTGTCCTCCATGCGCATCGGCAAGGAGATGCAGTTCTTCGGCGCCCGCGCCAACCTGGCCAAGTGCCTGCTGTACGCACTCAACGGCGGTGTTGACGAGGTCTCCAAGAAGCAGGTCGGCCCCAAGTATCGCGCCGTCGAGGGCGATACGCTCGATTACGACGACGTTGTGGCCAAGTACAACGACATGATGAAGTGGCTCGCTGGCGTGTACGTCAACTCGCTGAACATCATTCACTACATGCACGACAAGTATTGCTACGAGCGCATCCAGATGGCTCTGCACGACAAGCACGTGCACCGCTGGTTCGCTACGGGCATCGCTGGCCTTTCCGTCGTGGCTGACTCCCTGTCCGCCATCAAGTACGCCAAGGTCCACCCCGTCCGTGACGAGAACGGCATCATCGTCGACTTCGAGACCGAGGGCGAGTTCCCCAAGTACGGTAACGACGACGACCGCGTCGACCAGATCGCTCACGACGTTGTGCACCAGTTCATGGAGTACATCCGCATGAACGACACCTACCGCAACTCCGTGCCCACGACCTCGGTTCTGACCATTACCTCCAACGTCGTGTACGGTAAGAAGACCGGCTCCACGCCTGACGGCCGCAAGGCTGGCCAGCCGTTCGCCCCGGGTGCTAACCCCATGCACAAGCGCGATAGCCACGGCGCCATCGCTTCGCTGTCTTCGGTTTCCAAGCTCCCGTTCCGCGATGCTCAGGACGGCATCTCCAACACCTTCTCCATCATCCCGAGCGCGCTCGGCAAGGAGGACCAGGTGTTCTTTGGTGATATCGACCTTGATCAGCTGGGCGAGTAACTATTGTTAGTGCTATACTAACAATAACGATTACTGATTAGCGCGCCGGTTCGGCCGGCGCCTATCAATCGAAGGAGACACATTATGAAGGTTTCTGAAGTTTCCGAGACTCAGGCCGATAACCTGGTCCACATGCTCGACGCTTACGCCGAGAAGGGTGGCCACCACCTGAACATCAACGTCTTCAACCGTGAGACGCTGCTCGACGCTCAGGCCCACCCCGAGAAGTACCCGCAGCTGACCATCCGCGTTTCCGGCTATGCCGTGAACTTCCATACGCTCACCAAGGAGCAGCAGGACGAGGTCATTTCGCGTACCTTCCACGACAAGTTCTAAAGGGACTCAACTCCCACCGGAGACCCGGTAAGGCCTACGCACTTTGCCTCTCAAACGTCCTCGCCGCTTCGCGGCTGCGGAATGTTTGCGAGGCAAAGTGCTCCCGGCCTTGCCGGGCCTCCTGCGTTGTCGCCCTTTAGGGAACTACGCTAAATCAAAATTGGTGTCCTCGGACATGTCGGAAGCCCCCGCTGCGCGCTACGCGCGGCGGGGGCTTCCTCCGTCCTACGGAATGTTTTGGGAGGTAGCCCAAACAGCCCCGGCGGGGGTCCTGTGTAGTCACCCTTTAGGCGGAACTCTCCTAATTATTTGGATGAGTCGTTTACTTACTTGTGCTGTTACCGTCTTCCCGCTGTTGTTGGGGTATGCTTTGTTCGTATGTAAACGTATGACATGTTGATGGGGGAGGGTGCTATGGCTCGCGAGAGTGCTCGTTCTAAGGATACGGCTAAGCCTGGCATCAAGGAAGTTGCAGCGGTGGCGGGGGTTTCGCCTACTACGGTATCTCGCGTGCTTAATAATCGCGGCTATATTAGCCAAGAGACCCGCGATAAGGTCCATGCCGCGATGAAGCGCATCAACTATACGCCCAACGATATCGCCCGTGCCATGCTCAACGGTCGCCTGAATCTTATCGGTATGATCGTCCCCTATGTCAGCAGTCCGTTTCATGCCCAAGTGGTTCAAGTCATTGAGCATACCCTGGCCGAAAACGGTTTTAAGATGCTGCTGTGCAATAGCGCCAATCGACCCGAGCTTGAGCGCTCTTATATCGACATGCTTCGACGCAATATGGTTGATGGCGTCATCGTCAACTCGCTTAATATCGGTGCCGAGGCGTATGCCGAGATGGGCTTGAGTCTGGTTGGTATCGACTGCGACCTTGGCGAAGCCTCTGTTCAGATTGCGAGCGACAGCTATAGCATCGGCGAACTTGCCACGCGTCGCCTAATCGATGACGGGTGTTCGCGCATCCTGTGCCTGCGCAGCAATAGCCGCATGCGCATGCCTGCCAATAAGCGTACCGATGCCTACCTCGATGTTGTTGAGCAGGCCGGTTTGCCCGCGCTTGTCCGTGAGGTCGAGTTCGTTAAGCCCGACGACGAAAAGAGCGCGGTCGTTGCGAAGATCCTCGATGAGAACCCCGATATTGACGGCATCTTTGCGGGAGACGACACGATGGCGGCCATCTGTCTCAACGTTATGAAGCAGCGAGGCTTGAGCGCTCCGGGCGATATTAAGGTCGTGGGCGCGGATGGTGCCCGCCGCACTATGACGTTTATGCCTGACTTAACAACCGTACGCCAAGATATCGATCGCATCGGAGAGCTCGCGGCGCAATCCATCATTGCTCTTATTAACGGCGAAAAGCCCGAATCGAATATCAAGCTCCCCGTTGAACTCATTGAGGGTAAAACCGCGTAGTTCATCCCGTGCCAAAAGAATTCCTCAAACACCTCTGATGACCGTTCGCCGGCATATGTCAACCGTTTGCCGACGACTGGAACTGCGAAAAGACGTATTGGTGTGAAAACGTTTGACATATGAAAACGATTGACATATCTTGCAGTTGTACCGAGTTAGTATCTCGTGAGAAAGGAAGTCTCGGATGCACAAGGTGTATTACCAGCCTGAGGGAATTTGGGTAGGCGACATCATGCCGTACGGCGAGGACGGCACGTTCTATCTCTATCATCAGCGTGACACGCGAAACCCCGGACCTTTCGGAGAGCCGTTTGGCTGGGCACTCGCGACAACCAAGGACTTCGTCAATTACAAAGACTTTGGCGAGAGCCTTGAGCGTGGCGGCGACGAGGAAGTCGACCAGTATGTTTATGCCGGCACGGTGTTTAAGGTGGGCGACAAGTACCATGCGCTCTACACTGGTTGCAATCGCGATAAGGTCAAGGCACGCTTGATGAAGCAGGTTCTTCTTCACGCAACGAGTGACGACGCCGTCAAGTGGGAGAAGAACATCGCCGAGACGCTGCTTCCGCCCCAGGAGGGTTACGATGACCGCAACTGGCGCGATCCCTTTGTGCTTTGGGATGAGGAGAACGAAGAGTACATGCTCATCCTCGGCACGCGTGTGGGCGAGGACAAGCGTCTGATGACCGGTCGTCTGGTCAAGTTCACCTCCAAGGACCTGGATACCTGGGAGTTCCAGGGCGACTGGTGGAATCCGGGCCTGTACACCATGTTCGAGATGCCTGATCTCTTTAAGATGGGCGACTGGTGGTATCTGGTGTTCTCCGAGTACAGTGATGGCAACAAGACCCGTTACCGCATGTCTCGCTCCATCAACGGTCCTTGGATCACTCCTGCGGACGATTCCTTCGATGGCCGCGCGTACTATGCCGCGCGTACCGCATTTGATGGCGAGCGCCGCGTTCTCTTTGGTTGGGTTCCTACGCGTGACGAGGGCGGCGACCCCAGCTCTTACCTGTGGGGTGGCACCTTTATGCCTCTCGAGATCGTTCAGCGTGCCGACGGAACGCTCGGCACCAAGCTCCCCGACAGCATGCTTGGCGCCTTTGGCGAGGCTAAGGCAGTCGAGGCCTTTGAGCTTTCCTGCGAGTCGGGCAAGGTCGAGCAGGTGCTCGCCGCGGATGCCGGCTCCACCTATATGCTCGACGCCGACATCGAGCTCGTCGGTGACGCTGCCGGCTTCTCGGTGAAGCTTGCCGAGGACGCCGAGTCCGGTCTTGCCTATGAGTTCCGCGCCAACCTGCGCGAGGGCAGGCTCGAGTTTACGGCGGCCCCCCAGTATCCGTGGTTCCAGGTCAACAACATGGGCCTCGAGCGTCCGTTGTTCTTTAAGGGCGAGGGCACTCATCATGTGCGCCTGGTCGTTGACGACGATATCGCGACCATCTTTGTCGATGATGTTGCGCTTAACGCTCGCTTCTGCAATAAGCAGGGCCAGGGTGTGGCGCTGACGGTCACCGACGGTACGCTCAAGTGCGCAACTGCAACGATTGCGTCTCTGTAATGGCATCAAATCGTCTTATGATTTCGTAAGGGAATGGAGAGGAACATGGACTACAAAGTAGTGTCCCAGCAAGTCGTCGATAACGTCGGCGGCCTGGAGAACATCGAGGGTGCCACGCATTGCGTTACGCGTCTGCGTCTGGTGCTCAAGGATACGAGCAAGTACAACAAGGCCGAGCTCGAGAACATCGATGGCGTCAAGGGCGTGCTGTACAACAGCGGCCAGCTCATGATCATCTTCGGTACCGGTACCGTCAACAAGGTTTACGATGAGTTTATGGCTCTGACGGGCGTTAAGGAGATCAGCGCTTCCGAGGTCAAGGGCGCCGAGGCGGACAAGAAGGGCAAGTTCTTCTCGGTCCTCAAGGTATTCTCGGACATCTTTATCCCCATCATTCCAGCCTTCGTCGGCGCTGCAATCATCATCGGCCTTAAGTCGCTGATCGTTGCCAACGGCCTCTTTGGCATGGAAGGCAGCCTCGCCGATCACAGCGAGTTCCTCAAGAACCTCGCAAGCTTCTTTGCCATTATCGCCACCACGTTCGACTACCTGCCTGTCCTGGTTATGTACAGCGCGGTCAAGCGTTTTGGCGGTAACCCGATCCTGGGCATCCTCGTCGGTATCGTCATGGTTCACCCGAGCCTTATGAACCGCAACACGTTCGTTATGGACCCGACGGGTGCTGAGTACTGGAACTTCGGTCCGCTCTCCATTCCCATGGTTGCTTTCCAGGGCGGCGTGTTCCCTGCAATCCTGACTGCCTGGTTTATGGCCAAGGTCGAGAAGATTGCCCAGAAGTACATCCCCGAGGTCGTTTCGTTCGTCTTTGTCCCGACCGTTACCCTGATTCTTGCTAACGTCGCCCTGTTCACCGTGTTCGGCCCGCTCGGCAACCTGATCGGCGACGTCCTCGCCGGCGTAATCGATATCCTGTACAACAGGATGGGCGTCTTTGGTGCCTTTGTCTTCGCCGCGTTCCTGCAGCCGCTTGTCGTTACCGGTACGCATCAGTTCATCCAGGGTATCGAGGCAAACCTCGTTGCCACGACTGGCTTCAACTACATCCAGGCCATCTGGTCGGTTTCCATCATTGCCCAGGGCGGCGGCGCCATCGGCATGTATCTCATCCACAAGAAGCACTCCAAGGAGCGCAATATCTGCATGTCCTCCTTCATCCCCACGCTGGTTGGTATCTCCGAGCCTGCAATCTTTGCTGCGAACATGCGTTACTCGATCATCCCGTTTATCTGCGCCTGCATCGGTGCCGGCTGCGGCGGTGCCTTCGTTAAGCTCATGGAGGTGCGCGCTATCGGCCAGGGCCTGACTGGCGTGCTCGGTCTGCTGATCGTCACCCCCGAGACCCTCGTGTGGTATGTGGTCGGCAACCTGATCGCCTTTATCGTGCCGATCGTCCTGATCTTTGCCTACAACAAGGCAAAGGGTGTTCCGACGACCGATGCTGAGGGCGCGGGCGCTGGCTTCGATGTCAGCTTCTAGGCCAAAGTTCACGATGTAATCAAAGGACTAGCCCGTTAGGGAAGGGCGTTCGGTTCGTGCGAGCCGGGCGTCCTTTCCCTCAATAAGAAGGACAAATGACATGTTCAATCAAAAGAACAAGGTGACGCGTTCGGACTACGAGTGTTGGCGTGCGGGGCAGGACGAGGCGGCGGCTCGTATTGCGGCTGATCCGGACAGGCTCCTGTTCCACGTGGAGCCCGAGCTTGGCTGGCTCAATGACCCCAATGGTCTGGTCCAGGTTGGCGATACCTACCACATCTATCATCAATACGACCCGTTTGATGCCCGGCACGCCGGTCCCGTCCTTTGGAATCATGTGACGACGAAGGATTTTGTGACGTACGAGAATCTTGGGCCGGCGCTGTTCCCCGATTCCGATTTGGATTCGAGCGGCGCGTACTCTGGGTCGGCCTTTATGCAAGACGGCAAGATCCATTACTTCTATACCGGTAACGTCAAACACTTTGATCGCGATGACTACGATTACGTACTCACCGGCCGCGAGCAAAACCAGATCCATATGGTTACCGATAACCCCGACGAGCTGGGCGAGAAGCAGCTGGCCATCGGCCCGCTCGATTATCCTAGCGACATTGGCACACATGTGCGCGATCCCAAGGTTCTTGAGCACAATGGCGTGTACTACATGGTGCTGGGCGCGCGCACGAAAGATGACCGTGGATGCGTGCTCGTGTTCACGTCGTGCGACCTGGAATCTTGGGCGTATGCGACGCGCATTGAGCTGGACGAGAAGTTTGGCTTTATGTGGGAGTGCCCCGACCTGTTTGAGCTGGATGGCGAGCTCGTGCTCGTCTGCTGTCCGCAGGGTGTGCCCGCCGAGGGCTGGCGTTACCACAATCCGCATCAGTGCGTGTGGTTCCGCATCGAGGCCGATTGGGATGCCCGGAGTTTTAAGATTGCCGACCAGGGCATGCCGCCGATGGTTGATGCGGGCTTCGACTTCTATGCCCCGCAAT
>USNX01000053.1 GCA_900556205.1 uncultured Collinsella sp. | reverse complement strand
TCGTTTGTCACCGGCGCCATCGCCACCGAGCTTGCCCGTCGCGGCCACAAGGTCGGCGTCCTCGATGCCGACATCACCGGTCCCTCTATCCCCAAGATGTTCGGTATGAGCGGACGCCACGTCCATGCCCTTGGCAACCTTATGCTGCCCGAAATCTCCGAGCACGGCGTCAAGGTCATGAGCTCTAACCTTCTGCTCCAAAACGAGACCGACCCCGTCCTTTGGCGCGGTCCGGTCATCGCAGGCGCCATTAGGCAGTTCTGGAGCGAGACCTCATGGGGCCCCATCGACTACCTGCTGGTCGACATGCCTCCGGGAACAGGCGATGTCGCGCTCACCGTCTTCCAGTCGCTGCCCGTCGACGGCATCGTCATCGTCACGAGCCCGCAGGATCTGGTCTCGATGATCGTCGCCAAGGCGGTCAACATGGCCGAGAAGATGAACGTCCCCATTCTGGGCATTGTCGAGAACATGAGCTATATTGAGTGCCCCGACTGCGGCAAGAAGATTGAGGTCTTTGGCAAGAGCAAGCTCCCCGAGGTCGCAGATCGCTATAACCTTGACATCTTGGGCCAGCTTCCCATTAATCCGGCACTCGCCGAGGCCTGCGATAAGGGCGAGGTCGAGACCGCGCTGCCCGATGACATGTTGCCCAAGGCAGTCTCTGCCGTCGAGGCCATTACCCCGCACGAGACCGACGAGGCCTAAGTGAACACGAGCGCCTTCTATGACGTCCTGGTAATCGGCGGCGGGGCTTCAGGCCTCGCCGCCGCCATTACGGCCGCACGCGCTGGCAAAAGCGCCTGCATCGTTGAGCGCGATGTCGCCTGTGGCCTTAAGCTCCTTGCGACCGGTAACGGCCGCTGCAACCTCTCCAACGAATCGATTGATCCTCAGCGGTATAACCACCCCGCATTCGTCGAATCCGTCATGGGCCCCCAACCCGAACAAGAGCTTATGGGTTTCTTCTCCTCGCTGGGCATCATGACAACCTCCGAGGAAGGCCGGCTGTACCCGCGCTCCCTTCGCGCAGAATCGGTGCGCGACGCGCTTCTCAACGTTTGCGACCGCCTAGGTATCACCTTAATCTGCGGAGCCAACGTTGCCTCGGCGCACAAAGCTTCCGAAGGCTGGACACTCCAAATAGACCGTCCAGCGCGGGCACTCAAGGCAAAAAAGCACGACGACCGAAAATCGGAGCTCCGCTCGCTTCGGAAAGCGCTCACCGATGTCCCTCGCAAGAACGAGGCCCTGGAGGCACATGCCGTAATTATCGCCACGGGTGGCAACCCCACCGGTATCGCCGATACGTTTCGCCTCCCCCTCACTTCGCTGCACCCCATCCTCTGCCCCGTATCGGCAACGGTCGCTGGCGATCGGGCGGCACTCAAGACGTTGGATGGTCTGCGCGTCCGCGCCCGCTTGACGCTCGCCCGTAACCATAGTGAGCTCTGGCACGAAAACGGTGAAGTGCTGTTTCGAACCTTCGGCATCTCGGGCGTCGCTGTCTTCAACCTCTCCCGTCGTATCCAGCGCGGCGATACGATCCTGCTCGACGTTTTCCCCGACCTCTCTAAAGACGAGCTGCTCGATATGCTTAACCGGCGCGTTAAGCTGCTCGGCGGCTTTTCGCCCCGCGATCCCCGTTGGCTCGACGGCATGCTCGCCCCGCAACTCTCCTGCGTCGTCTGCACGGCGTTCGAGCAGTGCCATCCAGGCTCCAACGATGTCATCCACCTGGTCTCGATCCTCAAGCACTTTAAGTTGCTCGTCGAGGGTACAGCCGAGGAGCGCTCGGCGCAGGTCACGCGTGGTGGCGTATCTGTCGAGAGCATCTCAACACCCAGTCTACGCGCGCGCTGCGTTGTCGACGCCCCGCTTTACGTCTGCGGCGAAGCGCTCGACATCGACGCCGATTGCGGAGGCTTTAACCTTGCGTGGGCCTGGCTCTCGGGCATTCGCGCTGCAAGCAGCTTGTAGCCGCGCAGTCTATAATCAAAAACGCATTCGGGCCGTCTGGGATACCGGACGGCCTCTTTCTTGCCTCTAAGGAGACCTCGATGATCGAAATCACCCAAGTCAACGCGTCGCTCGATGAAGCCGGCGATGAAAATGCCTGCCTCATTGTTGGCAAGCGAGTCGCCAAGCGCATCCTACGTTGCAAGGACTCCGAGATCAAGTCCATCGAACTCCACCGCAAGTCAATCGACGCTCGCAAAAAACGAGACGTCCATTTTATCCTGAGCTTTCGTGTTGAGCTGACTAGTCCCCACCTCGAGCGAGAAGCGGTCGACAGCGTTGCCGAGCGTGACCGCTCGCGCGTACGCGCGATAGAAGACGATGAGCCTTCATTCCCCTCCCCCGTCTCCGACGCACCTCAAGAACGCCCTGTCGTTGTCGGCGCCGGATGCGCCGGCCTTTTCGCTGCGCTCACGCTCGCCGAAGCAGGTCTTAAGCCCTTGCTTATCGAGCGCGGCGACCCGGCATTTCGCCGCTCGCAGGCGATCGACCTCTTTCTAAAGGAGCGCATCCTCGACCCCGAGAGCAATATTCAGTTTGGTCTGGGCGGCGCGGGGACCTTCTCGGACGGCAAGCTCAATACGGGAACAAAAAATCCCGCCCATCGCCTTATCCTCGAAACCTTCGTCGAGGCGGGTGCGCCCCGCGATATTCTGTGGGATGCCAAGCCGCACATTGGCTCCGACATCCTTCCCAAGGTTGTCACCGCTATATCCCAGCGCATCGAGCAGCTCGGAGGTGTCGTCCGTTATCGAACGAAGCTCGTCGACATTCGCATCGACGCGTCTGGCGCCATCACCGGTATTGATGTCCAATCGTCCCAAGACGCCGCTTACGAGCCAATCGAGACAAAGCACCTCATCCTCGCCTGCGGGCATTCTGCTCGCGATATTTTTGAGCTCCTTAAGGACCACAACGTGGCCCTCGCACAAAAGACCTTTGCCATGGGCGTTCGCATCGAGCATCCGCAACGCGACATCGACAGAGCCCAATATGGAGCCTCGGCGGAACATCCAGCGCTCGGGGCGGCCCCCTACAAACTTGTTGCCCATCTTCCCAACGGCCGCAGCGTGTTCTCGTTTTGCATGTGCCCCGGCGGACAGGTTGTTGCCGCCTCTTCAGAACCGTGCCATCTGTGCGTCAACGGGGCCAGTCTCAATGCCCGCGACGGACGCAACGCAAATGCCGCCCTGCTCGTTAACGTCACGCCTGAGGACCTTCCCAACGATGACCCGCTTGCCGGCATCGAGCTCCAGCGTGCCTGCGAGGCGGCCGCCTATCGCCTGGGCGGTTCCAACTGGAACGCACCAGCACAACTCGTCGGAGATTTCCTCGCAGGACGCGCCAGCAAGGCGCCCGGAAAGGTAAAGCCCACCTATCCGCTCGGTGTGACCTGGACGGCAATTGACGAAGCCCTGCCACAGCATATCGTCGAGTCGCTCCGCCTGGGACTTCCCCTACTCGGAAAAAAGCTACGAGGCTACGACCGCCCCGATGCCGTTCTTACCGGCGTGGAGACTCGTTCGAGCTCACCGGTCACTGTCACTCGAGACCGAACGTGCCATGCCGTGTCGACCCCGGGCCTCTACCCTTGCGGTGAGGGAGCTGGATATGCCGGCGGCATCATGAGCGCGGCCACCGACGGCATCCGTTGTGCTGAAGCCCTGATCGCAGACCTCTAACGCACGAATTCCAGCGCGCAAAAGACACAGGCCCCGGGCTCCATAGGGAACTCGGGGCCTGTTCGCTATTTCTTAAACCGTGCACCCTGGCGTTTTCTGCCCGATGCGAAAGTGGAACCCTTGCGGGCCTGCGAACGTAAGCGCTCGATCGTCTCGTCCTCAGACGCACCCTCGAGCATCGCCCGAATCTGAACGACAGCATCGCGCAGGCGCGCCGCCTCCTCAAAGTCCATAGCAGCAGAAGCGTTACGCATATCCTCTTCCATGGTTTCGACGATCCGCACAAGCTCGTCATGTGGCAGTTCTTCCAACTGCTCCGCAAGTGTCTGCTCGGGCGCCACCGTTTCCGGCACACCGCCCTCGCCCGACTCATCGGGCGTATAGAATGCGCCATGGCCAAGAGAGTCGCCCTTCGAGCGTCCCTTGGAGCCCACAGTTTTTTCGGCCTCGGCAATAAAACTTGAGATGTCGTTAATGGCCTTGCGCACTGTCTTGGGCACAATGCCATGTTCTTCGTTATATGCCATCTGAATCTCGCGACGGCGCTGCGTCTCCTCGATGGCCTCTTTCATCGAATCGGTCACAACGTCTGCATACATGATGACTTCGCCATCGGCGTTGCGGGCCGCACGGCCAATCGTCTGAATCAGCGAACGGCGGTTGCGCAAGAAGCCTTCCTTATCGGCATCGAGAATTGCCACCAGTGAGACCTCGGGAAGATCCAAGCCCTCGCGAAGCAGGTTGATGCCAACGAGAACATCGATCTTGCCCTCGCGCAGCGTTCGCAGGATCTCGACACGGTCCATTGTCGCCGTATCAGAGTGCATGTAATTGACCTTAATGCCCGCATCAAGTAGATGGTCGGTCAGGTCCTCGGCCATGCGCTTGGTCAACGTGGTCACCAGCACGCGCTCCTTGCGGGCAACGCGCTCGCGAATCTCGTCCTCAAGATCGTCAATCTGGCCGCGAACTGGACGCACGTCAATCTTGGGGTCGAGCAGGCCGGTCGGACGAATAATCTGCTCCACGTCGTTTTGGCTCACCCGCAGCTCGTAGTCGCCCGGCGTGGCCGAAACATAGATAAACTGGGGTATCCTTGCCTCAAACTCATCGAAACGAAGCGGGCGGTTATCGAGCGCCGAGGGCAGGCGAAAACCGTGTTCCACCAGCGTCACCTTACGCGAGCGGTCACCTTCGTGCATGCCGCGAATCTGCGGCACCGTCACATGGCTCTCATCGATGATGCAGAGCATATCCTTAGGAAAGTAATCGATTAGGGTAAATGGCGGCTCACCCGGCTTGCGACCGTCCAGATGACGCGAGTAGTTCTCGATGCCGTTGCAAAAGCCCATCGTCTCGAGCATCTCAAGATCATAATCAATGCGCTGCTGCAGACGCTGTGCCTCGAGCAACTTGTCGGTCGCCTTGAGCTCCGCCACGCGCTTCTCGCACTCTTCGCTGATCGATTTCAGAGCCGCCTTGACCTTCGGCTTCTCGGTCACGTAGTGCGATGCCGGCCATACGGGGATGGCCTCGTACTCACGAAGCATCTCACCGGTGACCTCATCGATCTCGGCAATCAGCTCGACCTCGTCGCCAAAGAACTCAAACCGCAACGGATGCTCGGCATAAGGCGGATACACGTCGACAACATCGCCGCGCACGCGGAACGTGCCACGTGCCAGGTCATAGTCATTGCGATCATATTGAATGTCGATAAGTGCATGGATAAAGTCATCGCGCTCGAGCGGCACCTTCTTGTCGACGTTTGGAGCCAGACCCGCATAGTCCTCAGGAGAGCCAATGCCATAGATACACGAGACCGATGCGACAACGATCACATCGCGTCGAGAGAGCAGTGACGCGGTCGCTTGATGGCGCAGCATCTCGACCTCTTCGTTAATCGAGGAGTCTTTCTCGATATATGTATCGCTTTGCGGCACATACGCCTCGGGCTGATAGTAGTCGTAGTACGAGACGAAGTAGACCACAGCATTATTGGGAAAAAATTCTTTGAGCTCGCTCGCAAGCTGAGCGGCGAGCGTTTTATTCGGAGCCATGACCAGCGTCGGCTTTCCCAGGGCCTCAATAGTCTTTGCCATCGTGAAGGTCTTGCCCGAACCAGTCACACCCAGCAAAACCTGATAGCGGTCTCCGTCCCTCACGCCCTGCACAAGCGACTCAATGGCCTTAGGCTGGGAACCGGCAGGCTCATAGGGAGAGACGACTTCAAACGGCACCTCAGCGCCCTCAACGCCAAAGCGCTTAAGTTCACCACCAACGCGTTCTACTTCAAATTCCGCCATGGATACTCCTAACTCATACATCTGCAGTATACGCAGGCGGTGGGCTTAGTCCTATACGAACCGATCGGGATAGAGAGTCTTATATCGAACCCAGGCATTATTGACGCGAATCAGATAAGCCTGAGTTTCAGGGAAGGTAATCGCATTATGGAGTGACGTGTTCTGCTGCACCCATCCGTCGACATTGCCCATACCGGCGTTATAGGCGGCAATGGCACTATCCGTCGACCCGTTGAAATAGGTTAGAAGATACGAGAGGTATGCACAGCCAAACTCGATATTCGTAGCCGGATCGTTAAGATTGTCGGCCGAATACTCCCCTCCGTCGACAAGACCCTTGGCGATCATATCCTGGGCAGTCTCGGGCATCAGCTGCATCAATCCCTGAGCACCCTGATTCGACTCGGCCTCGGGATCCCAATTCGATTCCGACTTAATGACAGCGCACACCAGATACGGATCCAGATTATGCGAAATACTGGATTGTTTTACATACGCCTCGTAGTCAATCGGATACAGCGGCTTAAAGAAAGCGGCAGGAGCAAACGAGTAGACGAGCGAAATAAGGCCGAAGACGAACACAACGGCAAGTGGCGCCACGCGATACCATGTAAAGAAACGTGCCTTAGGCATCGGCCTCCTCCTTATCCGCTACATCCCGGAACCCATGGCGCGCAAGCCATGCGTCCAGTTGTTCAAAGAGCGAATTATCAGCTGCCGAATTATCAATCACCGTTGTAGCGAGATTGCACAGCGCAGACTCATCGGGCTGGCAAGCAGAACGGGCATCGAAATCAGATGGCTCCATGCCACGTTGAATAGCGCGCTCGCGACGAACTGACAAAGGGGCGCTAATGACCAGAATTTCATCAGCCAAGCCAAATGCATCCTCAAAACCAGTCGGAGCAGAAACCTCGACCACCGCAAAGGGATAACGGGGAGATGAAACCGTACAACAAACCGGATCGAGAATCCTAAGCGAAAGCTGTTCAATCAGAACGGGATGCACGATGCCATTGAGCCGTGCGACCGAATCAGGAGAAGCGAAAGCTCGAGAAGCGAGGATGCTGCGGCGAATGCCGCCTTCCTCATCCAAAATGTCCCAACCGAATTCATCCGCGAGTGCATTGACGATATCAGAGCCCGGCACATACAGCGATTTTGCAAGCTCATCCAGATCGATTAGCATAGCGCCACGAGATTCGAAATAGCGGCAGGCAGTCGACTTACCCGAAGCAATATTGCCCAAGACAAATACGGTAAACATCAAGCCCTCCCTAACGCCAATGCGAGTAATTATCGCTCAAATACACTAGAAGGACTCAAAATACAGCCAAACAGTAAGAGCGCATACGGGGGAACTAGGTCCCAAAGTACAACGTGTATACAACGCAAAAAAGGGGGAGGCCGCGAGGCCTCCCCCTTCTAAGTTCGATGACGGCTCGGTGCCGTCCACCGGTCAGCGGCGCCCTGGCCTCCCACGGGCTGACCC
>USNX01000052.1 GCA_900556205.1 uncultured Collinsella sp. | reverse complement strand
ATTGGTGAGCGCGCACGAGGTGATGATACGGTTGGCCGCCGCGATGCGCATGAAGGCAAAGTTCGCCGCAAAAGCCGTTTCCTTGTCGGTGCGATCGAGAATCCAGCGGGCAAGCGTCTCGAGCAGATACGTCTTATCGGTTGCCGCTACCACGCCGAGCATGGGCGTGGACTCCTCGATAAACGGCACCTCCACAGCAGACTCGGCGAGCACGCACACGGGCGCGCCGGCGATCACGAGCTCCTGCACGGCACTCTCCAAGCGGTCGGAACCACACGAGAGCACCAGCACCACATCGGTATCGGTCTTTGGAGCAATTCGCTCCTCCCCCAGACGCTCGACGCGCACAATGCCCGAGGTCGTCTGCGGCACAAAGGCGTCACGCACCGTCTCGGCCAGAAAGCGCGAGGCGGACGAATCCAGATAGACCGAGACGCGCACCGGCGTATCGGAATCCTTCTTAACGGACGCGCCCATCTTAAAAGCGCGGGTCAGCTTATCTACGGGAATTTTCATGGCAAACCCCTCCAGCGGTTACGCGGCGCCCGAACGATGCCGCCATATGGATTGTACGATACCCACCGTCAGCAGCTGAATCATCATCGAAGACGAACCGAAGCTAATAAACGGTAACGGAATACCGGTAATCGGCATCATGCCGATGCACATGCCGATGTTTTCGAAAGTCTGAAACGCCCACATGCCAACGATGCCCACACACGAAAGACGCAAAAACAGCGACTCACACTTAAAGGCGACGCGAATCGTCGAAAAGATCAGCAGCACGTAGAGGCACAGGAGCAAAAAGGAACCGCAAAAGCCAAAGGTCTCGGACAGGAAGGCGAAGACGAAGTCGGTGTGGAACTCAGGCAGAAAGCCGCCGGCCGACTGCGTCGCATGGCCCAAACCCTTACCAAAGAAGCCGCCCGAGCCAACGGCGATAAGCGACTGCTGCAGGTTGTAGGCATCGTCCGAATCGGCATTATCGGGGTCGATAAAGACCGTCAGACGGTTCATCTGATACTGCTTGATGAGCACATCGTGGCCGAGCAACGAATCAAAGACCGAATCGAGCGCCAGGACGAGGGCCACCAAACCCACGAGCAGGGCCAGGGTCGAGAGCACCCATTCGCGGCGTGCACCGCTCATACAAATGACAATGGCGCCCGAAACAAGTACGACCAGGCCCGAGCCCAGGTCGCCCATGGCAACGACGGCCAAAAACGGAATGGACAGCATGCCGCAGAGCTTGACGTAGTCGCGAACGGTATCGATGCGACCGTTATACTGCGAGCCAAGCGTAGCAATAAAGAAGATGGTGATGAGCTTGGCAAGCTCAACCGGCTGGAATGTCAAGCCGATACCGGGAATCTTGATCCAGCCCGTCATGCCCAGACCGCCCGTATAGGACAGACCCGGAATCTTGGGCGAGAAAATCACGATCAGGTCGATGACAAGCAACGCCGTCGAGAAATTGGAAATACCGCGCAGGTCGGTACGCCAGACCAGCACCGCCAGCACCGCTCCGATGCCAATTCCCAGCAGATGGCGTGAGAACGAGGCATCGGCCTTAAACTGCGAAGCCGACCAGATGATGATGGCACCGTAGGCGACGAGCGCCACAGTAGCCACGAGCACACCGATATGCACCTTTTGGCGAAACGTGCCGCGCGAGGCCGAAAGTTGCTTGTTGACGCGGTCCAGGCTGCTGCGAGAGCCGGTCTTGGTTGAACGGAACAGATCCGCCGGAGAAAAATCCATCGCAACCTCCTATCGAACCGAAGAATCGCCCGAGGCCGAAGAGGTATCGGGCTCGTCATAAATCACACCGAGCACGTCGCGCACGACATGCATCGCGGTATCTGAGCCGCCGCCGCCCTGCTCCAGGACAGTAGCGATGACATACTTGGGATCATCGGCCGGTGCATAGGCGCAGAACCACGCGTATTCGTCCTCGCCGCTTTTCTCGCCCGTGCCCGACTTGCCGTATACCTGGGGCGTCAGGGTGCCAAAGTGAGCCGCCAGGGACGTCGATGCCGTGTAAATGACGTCGTGCATGCCGTTGCGAACAAGAGCCAAATCCGAATCGCTGTTGATCTTGGCCTCCAGGCGCTTCTTCTTGCCCTTGCCGTTGTACTTATAGGCATCGCCGTCGCCATCGCGCGACACGGCAGACAAAAACACGTGAGGCACGTACTGTTTGCCGCCGTTGGCAAGACCCATATAGGCGCACGCCATCTGCAGGGGCGTCACCAGGATGTCGCCCTGGCCGATAGCAATGTTGGTCATATCGCCGGCATTCCACTTGCGGTCCTCGGCAGAGGCGTCGGTGAAGTACGACTCTTTCCACTCGGCATCGGGAATACGACCCGCGCCCTCACTCGGCAGATCGATACCGCAGGTCTTGCCTAGACCCCAGCGACGAAAGACCTCCTGCAGGCCCTCGGGATGTTGCTCATCATAAAAGAACGCCTTGCCCATGTCGTAGAAGACGGGGTCGCACGAGTTGGCGATTCCCGACTGCAGCGTCATGGTGCCGTGGCCAGAAGTCAGCCAGCAGCGCTTGCCCCAAGCCTTGCCCAGGCCCGTCCAATAGCCCGTGCAGTTGGTTGTCTGCGTTGAAGTGTAGGTTCCAAACTCAAGACCGGCCAGTGCCGAGAGCGGCTTGATGGTCGAGGCCGACATGTACTGTCCGCTAATGGCGCGGTTGATCAGCGGGTGCGAACCCTTGTCATCATTGAGCTCGGTCCACACGTCATTTGAGACGCCGCCGATAAAGACGGACGGATCGAACTTGGGCTGGCTCGCCATGCCCAGGATCTCGCCATTGTTGGGATCGAGGCACACCACAGCGCCGTTGCCGGCATTGCTGTAGCCAGTGGTCTTGGCAAGCTCGATAGCGCTCGCCAGCGCCGTCTCACAGGCCTGTTGGATCTTAAGGTCGAGCGTGAGCTTAATGTCGGAGCCGGCCTTCGCGGGCACGGCGCCGGCCTGACCGGTCACATTGCCCGAGGCATCGACCTTGACGGTCTGCTCGCCACGAATACCCTGCAGCAGGTTTTCGTAGTAGCTCTCAACGCCCGCCTGGCCCACGATATCGCCCGACTGGTACGTGATCTTTCCAGCAGAAGCATCATCGTCGCCAGAGGTTTTCTTATTCTGCGCCTCGAGCTGCTCGGAGGTAATGGTGCCGGTATAGCCCAAGATATGGCAAGCGGTCTCGCCGTATGGGTACTGGCGCTCGGTACGCTCGGCAATCTTGACGCCCGGGAACTCGCCGGCATGCTCCTGAATATAGGCAACTGTGGAGCGACGGACATCCGTCGCGATGGTATGCAGGCTCTGGGCGCCCTCTGTATTGTCCTGAATATTGCGAAGGACCGCCACGTAAGGCATTCCAAGCACGTTGGCAAGATGGCGAACCAGAACCTCATCCTCGGCAAGGTCGCGGTAGGCCACGACAGCAAGTGAGGGACGGTTCTGGACAAGTGCCACGCCATTGCGGTCGAGGATGCGGCCGCGCACAGCGGGTGTGGTAACGGTGCGAGTCTGATTACTATTGGCCTGCTTCTCGTAATAGTCCGACGAGACCATCTGCATGCCCCACAGCTTGACGGCGAGCGCCGCAAACATCGCGCCCACACCCATGGTGAGGATGGAAAAGCGGCCCTTAAAGGCGGTCGCCGCGGTATTGCCCTCGCCCTCGGTGGCGCGCGGGGCCGTTCCATGCTGCGTATCGTAGGTAAAACGGGAATCGCCATGACGCATGATGACCAGCGCGACCACGATGGCCACAACCAGCACGATACCGGCGATAATAACCGTCATCTGGGAAGACATCTACGGGCCTCCCCTATTTGAGCTTGCGGGTCTTGGGCTTAAAGCGCATACCCGTCTGGCGTCCGCCACGTGCGGAGAATCCATAGCCGGACTGCGGCACGACGCCGGACATCAAAAACGGAATGGCAACCAGACCCGTCAGGATCGAGGACGGCAGCGCATGGCCGAAGATCGCCACGACAAAGCTCGTCTCCAAACCCATAAACAGCAAGATGATGCTGTAGATCACATTAATGACGAGCGCGAAGGCGCCCACAGTGACGCCGCGCGCACTCGGGGTACCGCCCGTCTGACCGACGGCGCTGTGCGCCAGGGCAAAAGAACCCACGGTCAGCAGGAGCGACATAACACCCACCGGCACGGCAGCGGACAGGTCATAAAACAAGCCGCTGCAAAAACCGCACACGACGGCACGGGTCGGGTCGCCCGAGAACACGCTTAGGCACACCAGGATAATCATGAAGTTGACGCGACCGCCCGCAATGGAAATCTGCGGTGCCAGACCTGCCTGCAGCAGCACGCACACGATGGCGGCGATCACAAACGTGCGGGAGCTCATCCCCTGCTCGTGTAGATCCATGGACATGCCCCCTATTCGCTCGAGCCGGAATCGGTCGTCTCGGACGCGTCGGAACTGTCATCCGAGCTCTCATCCTTCGACTTGGTCGCAGCATCGCGCGACGTTCCCTGCGGCGTGCTATTAGCGGTGCCCACGTCCTCATCCGAGGCCGACTGTTCGTCGGTCAGCGAGGTAATGACCAGCACTTCCTCGTTGTTCTCGGCCGTGGTCTGAGCGCGCACCACAATGGTGTAGTACACGTCGTTTGCCGATTTCTCAACCGACGAGACGGTGCCAAGCGGTAGACCCTTGGGGAACACACCACCGATGCCCGAGGTCACGATGATGTCGCCAACCTTAACATCGGAGTCGACGCTCACGTACTCAAGACGCAGCGTGCCGTCAGCCTGACCCTGCAGCATGCCCTGGGCGCGCGTGTCCTGTACCATGGCGGACACGCCCGAGTTCTCGTCGCCAATCAGGCGCACGGTGGACGTCTTGGCCGAGACTTCGATGATCTGGCCGATAACACCGGCAGAACTCGTCACGGGCATGTTGATGGTAAGGCCGTCGGCAGAGCCCTTGTCGATGGTAACGGTCGAGGTCCAGGCATCGCCGGAGGCACCAACGATACGAGCAGCGGTCGATTTGAGGTTATAGGTCGACTGCAGGCCGACCAGCCCCTCCAGACGCTCGGCGGTCTTTTGAGCCTCGGAGAGCTCGGCAACCTTAGAGGTCAGTTCCTCGTTTTGCTTCTTGAGCTCGTCGAGCGTGTCCTGCGACGCCGTAAGGTTAGAGAACACGTTGCCGATCGCATTGAAGGGAGCCGCCACGGCCGAGCCCACAAAGCGCACCGGCGAGGTAATCGTCGTTACGCCCGAACGCACAGCATGAATCGGTCCTGCCTCGCCCTCGCGGATGTAAAACGTGAGCAGCAACACCGAAATCAGGCTGAAAACAATCAACGGGCGCATACCCGTTGATTGTCGCTTGGTATTCAGATTTGTGGAGAAACCCGAAGATCGTGCCAAATGGAATCCACCTTTTGGAAATTAAGCATTGGTCTGGACGAAGCCGCCATCAAACGCATTGGCCTCGAGCACGCGGGCACAGCCGTTAACGACGTTATCGAGCGCCGTTGGGCTGACGTTGACCGAAACGCCGGTCTCATCGCGCAGGCGCACGTCGAGACCGCGCAGCAGCGCGCCGCCACCGGTCAGCAATATGCCATAGTACATAAGGTCAGAGGCAAGATCGGGCGGCGTGGCATCGAGTGCGTCCTTGACGGCCTTGGCCATCTCGTCGAGCGGCTTGTTGAGTGCGCGACGAATCTCCTCGCTCTCGATGCGCACGGTCTTGGGCAGACCGGTGATCACGTCGCGGCCGTTGACCTCGACGTCGAGCTCGTCCTTGAGCGGCACGGCGGAGCCGACCTTGATCTTGATGTCCTCTGCCGTACGCTCGCCGATGGCCAGGTTGTAGGCATCGCGAACGTGCGTGAGGATGGCCTGATCGAACTCGTCGCCGGCAATACGAATGGACTGCGAGACGACGATGCCGCCCATAGCGATAACGGCAACCTCGGTGGTACCGCCACCGATGTCGATGACCATGGAGCCGGTGGGCTCCTCGACGGGCAGGTCGGCGCCGATAGCGGCGGCCATAGGCTCTTCGATCAGATAGGCCTGGCGGGCACCGGCCTGGATCGTGGCCTCAAAGACGGCACGCTTCTCGACCGACGTGACGCCGGAGGGAACGCAGACGACAACGCGCGGACGCGGGGTCCACGGATAGCGCTTCTCGGACGCCTTATCGATAAAGTAGCGAAGCATGGCCTCGGTAACATCGAAGTCGGCGATGACGCCGTCCTTCAGGGGACGAACGGCCACGATGTTGCCGGGCGTACGGCCGAGCATGCGCTTTGCCTCGATACCGACCGCCAGGATGCGCTCGTCGTTCTTGTCGATGGCGACAACAGAGGGCTCGCGGATGACGATGCCCTTGCCGCGCACGGAGACAAGCGTATTTGCGGTGCCGAGGTCGATGGCAAGATCGCCCGCATAGCTACCGAAGAACATATCCATCAAAGAAAACAACGCAACTCCTGATGTGTTGGATGATTGCTGGAAAACTACTAGCTCATCATACTAGCGCAAGCCCGGCACCTCACTTGCGGTGAAGCGCCGGGCAAAGCTAAATCCCATAAGGTCACTACTGGTTGTCAGCAGCCGAGAAATCCATATCGAGCGAGGAAACGGCCCAGCCGATATGGTTGTCGGAGCGCACGAATTTGACGGTGTACTCCTGCTCGCCGCCCTTGGACAGCGATGCCTTCACCTTGGCGGTCGTCTCGGTCATGGACTGATCCATGCCCTCGACGGACACGGTGGCACCCTGCGGAATCGAGGAGATGATCATCGACTTAGCGTCCTCGGACAGGCTCGAGGCCAGGCAAGACTCGGCCTTTGCCGTATCACCGTCGCCGGCAGCCTGGAACAGATCGGTAACGACAGACTCCTGAGACGGGAAGCCAAAGCCGCGCGTGTAGGCAAAGCCCAGACCGCCCGCGGCGATCAAAATGAGCAGAAGCAGCACGATGAAGACTTTGAGACCCGTGTGGCGATGGCGACGACGGACCTTGGCCTGTTTGCGATCCTGACGGTCCTGCTGGACCATCTCGGACTCGGACAGCGTAAAGAAGCCGGTGTCCGAGGGATCGGGCATAAACTGACCGGTCGCGCCCGTAGGATCGAGCGGATCGACGGCAGGAGCGTCCATCGCGGGCGCCGGAGCCGTGGCCATAGCCGTCTGGGCAGACAGCGCGGCAAGCGAATCGTGCACGCGGGCAAGCTCATCGGCCTGCTCGGAGGTGAGCTGGTAGATGCCATCGGCAGTAGCGGCGTTAAAGGCGTCGAGTGCGTCGGAGGGACGGCCGGCGGCAGAAAGCGCCTGACCCATGCCGGCGTTGAGCGCACGCGTGTCGTCGCGGGGGCCGGCAAAGTCGATAGCCGTGCGGTAGGTCTCCACGGCATCCGCCGGACGGCCGAGCTTGATGAAGCAACGACCAAGCTCGCCGAGCGCGGCGGCAGGAGCCGGATTGGCGCCGTCGATGGCAGCCTGACGGAAGGCAGTACCCGCGTTGGCATAGTCGCCCGACTGGAACAGCGCGTTACCCAGGCC
>USNX01000051.1 GCA_900556205.1 uncultured Collinsella sp. | reverse complement strand
ACTCAAGGCCGATCTTGAGGCTGTCGACCACAAGGCATCCCTTGCCGCGGGCACGACGGGCAACGAGAAGCTGGTCAAGCTTAACGCTGCCTACGCTCGCTATAAGGCTGCCGTCGATGCCGCCGCTGGTCTCAAGGCTGCTCTGAGCGATGCCGATGCCAAGCTGTCCGATGCCAACGACGCCTATGCCGCCGCGCTTGCCGAGCTTGGCGATGCCAAGGATGCCCTGGCTGCCGCGCAGGCCGAGTACGACAAGTATCATCCCAAGGCTGAGCCGCAGGCCAAGCCCCAGGTTACGCAGGCCGCCGCAAAGGCGTCTGCTGCCAAGAAGCAGACCACGTCGGGAGCACTTGCCCAGACCGGCGACACCTCCGCGCTTGTGGGCGAGGTCTTCGTCATCGGCGGTGTGACGCTCGTGGCAGCGGGCGTGACGCTGGGCGATCGTCGTCGCAAGCACATGTAGCGTCTCGAGCATCGGCTCTGCAACGAACTTCAATTCATAGCGGGACCGTATCGTTAGCCAAACGATAAGGCCGGCGCGCTGTCATACGCAGCGCGCCGGCCTTTCTTTGCGTTGGTATCAAAAAGCCCGGTCGGCAGCCGTGAAAGCCACCGGCCGGGCAAGCCGTAGGCAATATGGTTGCTGTCGAGCAGCTGCTCAGCTTAGCCCAGCAGGCTTAAGCCCACGGAGACAAACGCCAGGATAACGCCGACGATTGACTCGCCGCCGAGCAGGCCGCTGGCGACAACAAGACCCTGTTCCTGGAAGGCGGCGTCCTTGGTAGCTCTCTCCTCGTCAGAAAGACCAGCGGTGGCGTCGCGGTGGGCGGACCACTTGTCGTAGGCGAGTTTGACGCAGGAGCCCAGGAATGCCGTGAGTGACATGTAGAACGGCAGGTACACGCCCAGGCCGATCATCATGGCCGGAATGCCGAGCCAGTACATGACGATACCGGCGATAAAGCCGCCAACGAACCACGGCACGCTCGGGATGCCCGAGACCATGGTGGCAACGACGCTTGCCTGCGCGGCAACAAAGCTCTTGTCGGGACCAAAGGCGTCCGGGCCATAGGCGGTGACGAGCGCGACCATGACGGCTGCGGCGACCAGGGCGCCCACGATGCCGCCGATGGCCTGGCCGATCCACTGCGCACGCGGGTTGGTGCCCAGCACGGCGCCGGCCTTAAAGTCATTCATGACGTCGCCCGCAAGGCCGCACGCCACGGCAACGATGCCGGCGATAAAGAACAGCTTGACCTGAGCGATCTGTGCGAAGGCAGCCACGATGAGCATAACGATGAGGCCAAAGATTTCCATGGGGTCGATACCCGTCTGGCCGCAGCTCTGCGCGCTCATGATGGTGGTGACAAAGGTGAACAACGTGACGATGACGGCCGGAACGGGGCCAAGGTCGAGCACGATGGCGATGATCACGGCGATGGCGGCGGCGCCCAGGCCGATGATGCCGGCGTCGAGCTTAAGGGAGCCCGAGATGAGCGACTGCTCATCGGTGTCGGTGGAGCTGTCGGCGGCAAGACCGCGGACGATGCCGGCGACCTGCGGCAGGATGTCCTTGAGGACGACGGCGACGCCAAAGCCCATCATGAGGCCCATGCCCAGGGACTTGACGATGCCCTGCGCAGTCACAACGTCGAACAGACCGGCAGCGGTGCCGCCCACGATGATGCCAAAGTTGCCCAGCAGGGCGCCGGCAAACCAGAAGGCGACCGGGGCGAAGCCCACGAGGAAGCCGACGGAGAGCAGCATGGGCGAGTTGTAGATGCCAAAGGTCACGCCGGGAATGTTGAGCGTGCACAGCATACTGGGCACAATGCCCAGGGCGTCGCGCAGCACGCTATAGATGCCGGCGATGGCCATGGAACCAAAGAGCTGCTTGCCGGTTTTACCGCCAGCCTCGGTCGCGCGCAGGGTCTGAGCTGCGGCGTTGCCGGTGGGGAACTCAAGCGCGGCGTCCACGATAAAGTGACGGTGGATGAGCGCGGTGGCCAGCAGGCCCAGGATGGTGCCGGCGAGTGCCACGATAAACATGTCGAGCCAGCTGATCTGGTCGGCATATCCCAGCATCCAGGCGCCCGGGATGGTAAACGCCAGGCCGCCGGCGACCATGGCGCCCGCGGACATGATGGTGTGGGTGACGTTGGCCTCGTTGAGGCTGGCATTGCCCATGAGCTTAAGGAAGAACAGCGAAATGACGGCAGCGAAGACGATCGGCCAGGGGAGAGCGCCCATCTTGAGGGCGGTGTAGGCCGAGCTTGCCGTGATGATCACGCAGCCAAGGACGCCGATGACGACGCCGCGCAGCGTGAGTTGCCCGCGCATCGAAGCGCGGTTCGAGGGATTGCTCATATAGAACTCCTTTGCGTATATCCGCTTCCCCGGGAGCGCCGCTACGGATACGGTGCGGGAAGTCGGGTTACCAAGGGCCGCCGCGTGAGCTCGCGCGCGACCGCGCACCAGTATAGCCGTAAGCTAGTCATTTTGGGATGACTGGTTTAGGTAGGCGATATACTGCTGGGCAGACGAAAGGAGCGTCGACGATGCTTAATGGGTGCACATATATATTGACGGTCGACGTGGGCAACACGTTCATTCGCTTTGGCCTGTTTGCCGAGGATTCGGCCGCGGCGCAGGAATGTCCGCTTGCGACGTGCGAGATCACCACGCCGTCGAGCATCACGGCAGACGAGGCGCGCATGCGTCTCGTGCAGGTCATGGCCACACTGGCGGCCGATGCGGGCATGCCGGGTGCGCTTGTGCCCGCGGCTGCTGTGCTGAGCTGCGTGGTCCCGGCGCTCGAGCGCCCGTGGAAGGCAGCGCTTTCCCGTACCTGCACGGGGCGCGTGCTCACGGTGGGGCCGGGCCTCAAGACCGGCATGCCCGTGCACTACGATGACCCGGCCGAGATCGGTCCCGACCGCATCGCCGACGCCGTGGCAGCCCGTGCCGTCTACGGCTCGCCGTGCATTGTGATCGACCTGGGCACCACGACCAATATCGAGGTCATCGACGCGCACGGTACCTTTGTCGGCGGCGTTATCGCGCCGGGGCTGGCGCTCGGCGCCCGTTCGCTCTCGGCCGCTGCGGCGCGCCTGCCTCAGGTTGAGCCCTCGGCGCCGACACACGTCATCGGCCGCAACACGCGTGAGGCCATGCGCTCGGGCGTGGTCTTGGGCGAGGTTGCCCGCATCGACGGCATGCTCGACATGGTGCTTGCCGAGATGCGCGCGACCAAGGCCGCGGGGGAGGGCGATGTGCCCATCGTCATTACTGGCGACGATGCCGAGGCGCTTGCGGCGCTGGTCGGCCATAGCCTGACGGTCGACGATGCGCTGACGCTGCGGGGTCTCGCCGAGCTCTACCACATCAATCAAAAGCCCCGTCGCGCGTAGCGATGGGGGCGATGGGACAAAAACGTCTCCGCCTTCCACCTGCTACAATAGGTCAAACTATTGCGATTTCGGAGGTGTCTGCCATGTCGGACGATCTTCATCAAACTGCGTCGGGCAAGCGCCGCGACGTTATTAGCTGGGATGAGTTCTTTATGAGCGTGGCCATCGCCGCGCAGCGCCGCAGTAAGGACCCCAACACGCAGGTGGGCGCGTGCATCGCCAACACCAACCACCGCATCCTTTCGGTGGGCTACAACGGTACGCCCTCGGCGCTCAACGACGACTTTTTCCCGTGGGGCACGAGCGACGACCCGTTGCAGGATAAGCACAACTACGTGGTGCATGCCGAGGCAAACGCCGTGCTCAACTACCGCGGCTCGCTCAAAGACCTTGAGGGTTCCACGGTCTACGTCACGCTGTTCCCGTGCCACGACTGCGCCAAGATCCTGGCGCAGGTGGGCGTGGGCGAGGTCGTCTACCTGGACAACAAGTATGCCGACACCGATGACGGCCGTATCAGCCGCCGCATTCTCGACTCCTGCGGCATCAGCTACCGCCAGGTCATCGTCGATGTCCAGATTGGTACCGGGGGACAGGCTCAGCAGTAGCGCGTGCCAACGCCAGCTGGCTGCAAAACAGCCAAAAGAGCCCCGTCCCAAATTGACTACTCGTGAAAGTCGCGTCTGCGCGCATGGACGGCTCGTGAGCGGGTACATGGCTGTAGTAACATAGCTTCTGTCCGCGGGCGTGCCCGCGTTGTTGTGAGAAAGGAGCCCCTGTGGCTGTTAACGAAGAGCTGCTTAAGAAGGTTCTTGAAGAGATTCGCCCCAACCTGCAGGCCGACGGTGGCGATATGGAGTATGTGGGCGTCGACGACGAGGGTGTTGTCAAGCTGGAGCTGCAGGGCGCCTGTGCCGGCTGCCCCATGAGCTCGCTAACCCTTTCCATGGGCATCGAGCGCATCCTGAAGGAGCACGTGCCCGGCGTTACCCGCGTTGAGCAGGTCAATGCTTCCGGCGAGGCCGAGGACCTGTACGACGAGTACGCACCGTTCTAAGATGCGAAAGCTGCGGACGGTACGCTCCGCATAGACGTTACGCCCAAATATGCGGCTGCGAGCGTAAGGCCCGCGGCCGCATTTGTATGTAGGGAGCAGGGGATCGATATGCTCAACGACCTCTACCATATGCTTGATCCCGTCGCGATCTCGGCGGGCCCCATCACCATCTACTGGTACGGTCTGGCCTACGTGGTCGGCGCTCTGCTCACGGCGGTCGTTATGTACCGCACGCAACGTCGTTGGGGCTTCGACATTACGATTGATGACCTGACGAGCGTCGTGGTCGGCGCGGTCTTTGGCCTTATTATCGGCGCGCGCCTGTTTTACGTCGTCTTTTACGGTGATGGCTACTATTTGGCCCACCCGCTCGAGATCTTTGCCACCAACGAGGGAGGCATGAGCTTCCACGGTGGCCTGGTGGGCGGCATCTTGGGCGGCATCATCGTGTGCCGCATGTACAAGCTCGACGCTTGGACTTTGGCAGACCTCGCGGTCATCGGTGCTCCGCTGGCCCTGTGCCTGGGGCGCTGCGCCAACTTTGTCAACGGCGAGCTGTGGGGCAAGCCGACCGATCTGCCCTGGGGCGTGATCTTTGGCGGCACCGCGGGCGATATGCCGCGCCATCCCTCCCAGCTCTACGAGGCATTCCTCGAGGGTATTGTGCTCTTTTGCATTCTGCAGGTGCTCAGCCGCAAAAAGCCGCTACTGCCCCAAGGCACGTTTATGGGCGTCTTTGTGATGGGTTACGGCATCGTTCGCTTTTTGATTGAGTTTGTGCGTGTGCCCGATGCGCAGCTGGGCTATCTGCTGGGCGGCGTCATCACCATGGGTCAGCTGCTGAGCCTGCCGCTCGTAATCGCGGGCCTGGCGCTCATCATCTTTGCTCGTCGCCGCAACCAACCCCAGCGCATCTACCTCGACGCTTAACCACCAAAAAGTGAACAGGCACCTTTGTGGTGGTTCGCTGGGCAACGATGACAGAACCGTAACGTTTCCCCAGATAAAACCTGCCAAAATAAACCTGTCCCTTTTTGGCAGGTTTCTAGAAAGGCTCTTTGGACTGTGAAGGATTCCGACCTCTCCACAACGGCTGCGCGCGATGCCGCTCGCATCGTCTGGTTTAAGCGCTACCCCGCCAAGCAGACACTCATCGCTTTTTTGCTTGCGCTGTTGGCGACCACGGCGTTTTCCATCGATCCCGCCCCGGTGTCGAGCAACGCAGTCTTGGCGATTGACCCCAAAGCCTCGGGCATGCTGTACGTGTGCTACGAGGTACTCCTCTCGTTTGCCGGCCATACCGACGCGGTCATGCTGCTTGCACTTGCCTGCCTGCTCACCTTGCCGTTTCGCTACGTGTTCTTTGGCCGTGGCGACACCTGGCGCCCATCGATCATTCTGCCGTCGCTGTTCTTCGCCATCTGCATGGTGTTCGGCCGCAGCTACGATCTCACCGACTCGGCCGAGATTGTCCTTGGCGACAAAGCCCGTATCATCTGCGCCTGGATTGGCGGCGCGGGCTGGATGCTTCTGGCGATCGTGGCCTTCTATCTGGCTTTTGAGTGCCTGGATTGGCTGAGCTCCCGACGCATCCCGTTTTCCGAGGCGCACTTTGGCCGCATATGGCGTGTGGCTCACGCCGTGCTCTCGGTCCATCCCTTTGCTGGGCCCTTTCTGGTGCTTATGATCGTCTGGGCGCCCACGCTCATCGCTTCGTTGCCCGGTCTTTTTATGGGAGACACCGGCGCGCAGATTCGCCAGTGGTTCAACTATCCCAACGGCACGAGCGACTACCTGCGCCTACTCAATCCCAACGTGCTGCTCAACGGGCATCATCCTGTAGTGCACACGGCCATTATCGGCTCGTGCGTTCAGCTGGGGCTTTCGCTGTTCAACAGCGCCAACGCAGGTCTTGCTATCTACACCTGCGCCCAGTTCGTCATTACGGCCGCCTGCATGGCCTATTCCATTTCGTCGCTGCGCAAACTGGGCGTGAGCCTGCCGGTTCGCGGTGCGATCCTGCTGTTCTTTGCGTTTATGCCGATGTTCTCTAACTACGCGGCGTTGCTCACCAAAGACGTGCTCTTTGCCGACGCGTTCTTGGTTCTGCTGGTACAGACCGTCAAGCTCGTGGCATGTGGCTTGCCCCGTCGTGATGCCAATGTTGAGCGAGCAGGCGAGAAAGCCCCCGTGCTCTTTGCGCGCCACGACTGGCTGCTGCTCGCTCTGGGCGCCATGGGTTCCACGTTTCTGCGCAACGGCGGCCTGGTGTTTCCCCTGACGGCATGCGTAATCGCGGCGGCGTTTTGCGTATGGGACGTGCATGTGGCTCGTCGTGCAGCCAAGCAGACTGGTGCTGCGTCTTCGGGCGCCATCCCGCGTTTCCGCTGGGTGGGAGTTCTTGCAGTGCTTGCACTCTGCCTTGCCTCTAATATGTACTTCACCAAGGTCTTTATGCCGGCGCACGACATTACGCCCGGCTCCAAGCGCGAAATCCTCTCGATTCCGTTTCAGCAGACAGCGCGCTTTGTCCAAAAGCACGACGGTCTTAACTCGGGCGTCAACCCTACGGTTAAGGAGGACGGCACCATCGTGCCCATTCCGGGCCGTCTGGTCTACCGCGGCATCGACATTGACACGCTGGCCGCCGAGGCCGACTCCCATGACCGCTTCATGTTTGAGGAGGTCATCTGGCTGCTGCTGTTCGGCTCCCTGCCCACGCAGGAGCAGTACGCCAAGTTCCGCAAGCTGCTGGAGCACCACCGCGAGCTGCCCCAGGGCTTTGCCGACGACATGATCTTAAATTCGCCGTCGCCGAACCTGATGAACAAGATGGCACGAAGCGTGCTGGCCATGTACAGCTACGACGAGCACGCCGAGGACAACAGTCTGCCCAACATCCTGCGCCAGAGCATCAACCTGATCGCCGAGCTGCCCACGATGATGGTCAACGCCTACCAGATCAAGCGCCGCGTCTATGACCGGTCCAGCATGTACTTCCACCTGCCCACCGAGGGCCAGAGCACGGCGGAGCATATTTTGAGCACCTACCGCGCCGACCAGAAGTTCACCCACGAGGAAGCGCGTCTGCTCGACCTCTGCCTGCTCGTCCACGCGGACCACGGCGGCGGCAACTGCTCGACCTTCACCTGCCGCGTGCTGTCCAGCTC
>USNX01000050.1 GCA_900556205.1 uncultured Collinsella sp. | reverse complement strand
TTTCCGGCGCGGCCCGCTTAGTATCGTGCTTCGATTCGCAAGGTTGCGGCAACCAGCGGCCTACTTTGCGTCGTAGGCCTCGGCGTCCCACCAGTCGAGCTGGGCGATGTTGTCGCGGATGTGCTGGCAGCTCTTGTGGAAGCCCTCGAGCTCGTGCTCGGACAGGTCGAGCGTGTAGACTTCCTCGACGCCCTCGGCGCCGATCATGCACGGCAGGGAGGTAAAGATGCCCTCCTCGCCATACTGGCCGGTCATGAGCGTGGAGGCGGAAAGCACGGCGTGCTCGTTGTGCAGCACGGCGGCGCAGACGCGCGCGGCGGAGTTGGCGACGGCGTACTCGGTGCACTGCTTGCCCTGGTAGGTCACATAGCCGCCCTTGCGCGCGAGCTCCTCGACCTCCATGTGGTCAAAGGCGTATTTGTCGGGGTTCTCGGCCTGGAGCTCGTTGAGGCTCTTACCGGCGATGGTCGCGGCCTTAAAGGCAGCCAGCTGGCTAAAGCCGTGCTCGCCGATCATGTAGGCGTCGATGGACTTGGGGCTCACGCCGACCTTCTTGGAGATCTCGGTGCGCAGGCGGGCGGAATCCAGGCCGCAGCCCGAGCCGATGATCTTCTTGGGATCGTAGCCGGTCAGATGCCACAGCTCGGTGCACACGACGTCGCAGGGGTTGGAGATACTCACGAAGATGCCGTCAAAGCCGGCGTCGACGATGCGCTTGGCAAAGGAGCGGGCGGCGTCGGTGGTAAAGAACAGCTCGCCGTCGCGGTTGCCGGCGGCCAGCGCGACCTTACCGGCAGCGTTGACGATGACGTCGCAACAGGCCAGCTCCTCGTAGTGGTCGTAGCAGTTGACGATCTTGGTGTTGTACGGGACAAACGAAAGGGAGTCGCGCAGGTCCTGGACCTCGGAAGTCACCTTGGCCTCGTTGATATCGCACAGGTACAGCTCGTCGGCAATGCCCTGCATGAGCAGGCTGTTGGCGACATGTGCTCCTACGTGGCCCTGGCCGACCACACCGATCTTACGCGTCTGGTACATACGAGTATCCTTCCGGCCGAGTTTTTTGCGTCGAACCATTGTAGCGTCCTGCCGTCACTTTGCTAGACTAAAGCGCCGTAGATTTTTGGGACATGCCTTAATCTCTACTTTTGGAGTGATTTGGGCCGCTGACGGCATCGCTGGGCGATGTGCTCGCGCGGATAGGGCTGCTCGTTGTACCATAGCTGCAACTGACTCGTAAGGAGCATCCATGCCCATTCGCATCCCTGACGCCCTCCCTGCCGCCGCGCAGCTCGAGAGCGAGAACATCTTTGTCATGACCGAGTACCGCGCGCTGCACCAGGACATCCGCCCGCTGCGCGTGCTCATCCTCAACCTCATGCCCACCAAGATCGCCACCGAGACGCAGATCATGCGCAAGCTCTCCAACACGCCGCTACAGGTGGAGGTGGACCTGCTGCGCACCAAGACGCACGAGGCCACGCACGTAAGCGCCGGCCACCTGGAGACGTTCTACCGCACGTTCGACGACATCCGCGATATCCACTACGACGGCCTGATCATCACGGGCGCGCCGGTGGAACAGATGCCGTTCGAAGAGGTCGACTACTGGCCCGAGCTCTGCCAGATCATGGATTGGTCCACCACGCACGTGCACTCTACGTTGCACATTTGTTGGGGCGCGCAGGCGGGCCTGTATCACCACTACGGTATCCAGAAGCACGACCTGCCGGCAAAGGCGAGCGGCGTGTTCGAGCATCATCTGGTGAAGCCGCAAAGCCCGCTGGTCCGTGGTTTTGACGACCGCTTTTATGCCGTGCATTCGCGCAACACCGATGTGCGCCGCGAGGACGTGGAGGCCGAGCCGCAGCTTGAGGTCGTGGCTGTGTCCGATGAGGTGGGCCTGTACATCGTCAAATCGACCGACAGCCGTCGCTTCTTTGTCTTTGGCCATCCCGAGTACGATACCGACACGCTGCGTCTGGAGTACGAGCGCGACGTGAAGCGCGGCCTTAACCCTCAGGTGCCGGCGCATTACTTCCCAGGTGACGACCCCACCGCCGAGCCGCGCAACGTCTGGCGCAGCCAGGCGCAGTTGCTCTACACCAACTGGCTCAACTACTACGTCTACCAGACCACGCCTTACGACCTGGCCCGCGCCGGCGAGGAGCACTAGGCTACGGCTGTTGCTGTGCCGGCGGCGTGACGAGCGTGGATATCCGGACGGACGAGCGTGGATTTTCGGACATTTACAAATCGAGCGTGGATAATCTCCCACTTTTGGCTTGAAACTAGGCTCAAAACGGGAGATTATCCACGCTCATTTTTTAGGCATGTAGATGCCGATGGCTCGGCTAAGCGACGGTGCGTGCAGAGGCAAAGTCGCATTTGGCGTAGTCTTGAATCTCGACGGGTTTTTCTTTCTGATAATCCGATGGACCAAGGCCTCAAAATGTGGAGACAGGGACCCCTCGACAACCGCCCTGCCTGCAGATATAAGCCATCAGCCTAAAACGTCCAAAACCGTCAAGCATTTGGTCAGCGCCTGGACGGTATTTGGTCAGACTTCGCATGAAACCGTCTGGTACGTTTGCGCCGTTCCAAGATTTGGGAGGCGACATGGGAAACATGACGGCGAATCAAAGGCTTGCAAGCCACATTAAAGCATGCGAACAGCAGATGAGCTGCGTGTACGCGCGCACGGCGGCGGAGGCAAAGCAGATTGAGCGGCGGGCGGAGGCGGGAAGTCTCGAAGCGGTCATGCCGGGGCTGTATGCGCGTCCGGAATACTGGTCCGAGCTCAAGTTTCGGCAGCGTTATCTGCATCGGGTGCGGGCGCTTGCGCAAAAGCACCCCGACTGGACATTTTGCTCCTATACGGCGGCTGTTATCTATGGCCTTTCGGTTTCGCATGCCAATTTGACGCACATCCATATCGCCGCGATGCCAGCCCAATCGACGACGCCGGGCTCTCAGGTCATTCGTCATCGCTATGCTCGTCAAACACGAGCCACCCAGATGGATATCGCCGTAACCGATATCGATCAAACGATTACGGATTGCTTGGTCGATGCATCGTTTGTCGAGGGACTGATCATCGCGGATTCGGCGCTCCATGAGCAACTTTTGTCGAAGGAGCATCTCGTTGAGACTGTCGACAAGCTTGGCCTGAATCGTCGCGGCGTTGTGACGGCGCGCAGGGTTGCACGATGTGCCGATGGGCTGTCGGAAAGCGGCGGCGAGTCCAAGGCGCGTGCCCTGATGATCGAGCGCGGCTGGCAGACGCCGGAGCTGCAAGTTGAGCTGTTCGACCCGGTTGAGCCGGGACGACCGTATCGCGTCGACTACTTGTGGCGCGTGGGCGACCGGCTGATTATCGGGGAGTTCGACGGATTCGTTAAAAGCGAGAAGGCGGCGGAGGAGGGCAAGCTCGCGAAGGCGCAGTTCGATGAGCGCCAGCGCGAGTCGAGGCTTTCGCTGCTTGATAACTGCAAAATCGTGCGCTTGTGCTGGGATGATCTAAGGGATCCGACAAAACTCGATCGCAAGCTCAAGGTCGCCGGCGTGCCGCGTGCGTGCTGAGGCAGTTGCAGGGCGTTTGGCTGCACAAGCGTGGAAAATCGGACGGACGAGCGTGGATTTTCGGACGCTTGTTGAATGAGCATGGATAATCTCCCGTTTTTGGCTCGTAAGGGGTCTCAAAGTGGGAGATTTTCCACGCTCATCTTGCGGGTGCGATACAGCGGCGGCTAGGCGCTGACGATGTTGGGCAGCGGCAGATCGTGGGCGTCGGTGGGAACGTGGTCGATGCGCTGTTCGTCAAAGGCGATGCCGACGATTTGGCATGTGGGCGAGAGCATGGGCAGGTAGCGGTCGTAGCAGCCGCCGCCGTAGCCCAGGCGCGCGCCGGTGCGGTCGAAAGCCACGAGCGGCACGACGATCATGTCGAGTGCTTCGGCAGACACGATAGGAAAGCGGCTGCTGTCGATGTCCGTAGCCGCGAAGGCCCGCGTGGGATGAGCGATAAACGGGGCCTCGGACGCATCGCCGGCAGAGACTGCCCGCATGCACATGCGCTGGCCACAAGCCATGGCGTCTGTTGCCGAGAGCATGCACGGATAGGCTACGCGCCAGCCGCGTTTGGCGGCCGCAGCGGCAAACGCGGCTGGGTCGACCTCGGAACCCATCGCGGCATAGACGGCAACGGTGTGCAGCGCCGCGGCATCCAAGCGCCCCAACAACTCAACAAGCCGCGCGCATACAACAGCAGACTTTGCCGCCCGCACATCCAAATCAATAGCATTGCGCCGGGCAATCACCGCCCGCCGCAACTCAGTCTTATCCATCCCAGCCTCCTCTAGCAAATCTGCCTAAAAGGGACAGGTTTATTTTGGCAGGTTTTATCTGGGCAAACGCGATATGGGCAGTAAAGCCACCGCAAATATGCCTGTGAACTGCGCCCTTTGTGGTTGTTTGGGCCTATGCGTTAATGCTATAACGCCGCGGCGATTGCTTCAGTCACAAACTTATTGAGTGACTCACCCTTCTTTGCCGCTGCCAGCGCTGCTTGCTTGTGGAGCTCAGAGCCCGTTCTTACATTGAACGAGCCCTTAAAAGCCCGCTCGGGTTCCTTGCCCTTCTCGGCGCAAAACTCAAGGTAATCGTCGACGGCGTCGTGGAAGCATTGCTCCACTTCTTCAACCGTGGAGCCCTCAAATACGATTGCATCCCTAATGCCGGTGACCATACCTGTTAGCACATGCTGTTCGGCATCGAACTCGACTGGGGCGAAATAACCCTTGTATGCCAAAACGTTACTCATGACTACCTCCGACATCTTGCAGAAATCGAACGATGTTTCGAATGGTCCCCGCTGTCAATTCGTCAGATGGATGTGGCGCGTGCATTACGAACATCCTGCCATCTGACGGCCTGTAGAAGCGAACGCGCGATCCGGATGTCTTGCCTTTGTTATCCATTTCAAAGCCATATGAAGCCATGACTTTTAAAAAATCGGTATACCGATACGTCGAAGGGCAGCTAAGCAGTTGGGTGATGAGTTTATCGGTCCGCGTCATCCCGCCTCACATTCTGCAACTATATCCTAGTTGCAATTTAAGTCCGATGCAAGCACCTCTACTATAGAACATGCGTACGTATAGAACAAGTGTTCGAACCAATACAAAGGCGCCTGTGAACTGCGCCCCTTTGCGGTGGTTTGGGCTGAATGTTGCGCAACAAGGGCTGCATTTTTGGGTTTACCTTCATGGTGGAAAGAATGCACCGAAAGGAGCCCGCCATGTTTTGTCGCTCGTGTGGTACGCCGCTTGTCGACGACGCCCTCTTTTGCCCCGTATGTGGCGCGCCCGTAGCACCCGATCAGGTCGCTGCCGCGCAGCAGTCCCAGCCTGCCACGCCCGCTCCCCAGCAATACGTGCCCGTGCAGCAGCCCGTGCGGCGCAAGCGTTTCAAGAAGCCCCTCATCGCCCTTGCCGCGGTGCTTGCCGTGGCGGCCGGCATCGGCGGTGGCGCGCTGTTCTACTTCACCCAGATTGCGACCACCCCAATCGACGAGAAAACCTTTCCGGACAGCGGCATGCGTGCGCTTGTCTCGACCAAGTACGACACGAACGGTGACGGCCGCATCTCACGCGACGAGGCCAAGGTGGTGACGTCGGTCGAGTTGGACAGCGTCACGTCGACGCAGGGCCTGGGCAAGACATTCCCCAATATCGTTACAGTGGAGTCCGGCGACGACAAACTCGTCAACCTGGACCTTTCGGGCTGCGGTGACCTTAAGACCGTCGAGCTTAACTCGGCGAGCAACGTCACCGTCGTTAACCTGGACGGTTGCGACAACATCGAGAAGCTCGACCTCAAAAATGCCGAAAACCTTAAAAGCGTCGATCTTTCGGGCAAAAAGAAGCTCGCCACGTTGGAACTGCCGCAGGATACGAAGGTTAGCGGCATTAAGGACACACAGCTCGACGAGCTGTGGCTGCCGGTGTCCTACGAGGGTACCGATAAATCGGACCAGTACGGCGATATCTACGAGATCGAGCGTGACGAGAACGGTTACGTCACGGGCTTCACGTCTGCCGTCAAGCAAGGTGGCGGCGTAAGTTACAGCGTCGAGCACGATGAGTCGCATCGCATTTCGGAGATTGAGGAAGATCTGGCGGGCGGTTACGAGAACGTCAACACGTTTACGTACGACGCCGACGGTAACGTCACGCGCATCGACTGCGATGCCGACATGAGCGATTCGTCGAGCACCACGACGTTTACCTACGACGCGGACGGAAACCTGATCAACAAGACGACCCATGCGGGTTACGGCGAGAGCGCGAGCACGTATATTTATCAGGACGGCAACATGGTGACCAACACCGATACCAGCCCGGCCAATCCTCGGACGGTCGTGTATTCGTACGGATACGATAAGGATCGCGTGACGTCCTTTACGCTGGACTGCCAGGGCGACACGGTGGGAACTACGTGGACGATTACCGCGGGCTACGAGTATGACAAGGACGGCAACATTTCGCGCATTTCGCCTGTGGCCTACGACTCGCACGGTAACGACTACGGTTCGCTGAGCTCATATGCCGCGGTGGATTATTCGTACAGCGACGGAAAGCTCGACAGGATCGATTCCGAACGCGGCGGCTATGCGGAGTTTTACTACGACGACCACGGCAACCTGACGTCGGTCGACGAGTATGCCGGCCGCGGTTCGGATGCCGAGTTTGAGTTTGAGCACGAGGTCGAGTATCAGCGCTACTTCTGCAGCAAGCACGAGAAGAACAAGCCGGAGGAGTGGATTCGTCTGGATGCAGAGTACGACGTCGACCAGGGTAGCTGGAGCAATGATTCCGATTATGGTCGTGAGTGCTTTGCAACCATGTACAAGCTCGATCCGCTGGCGGCCAGACTGAACCCGTTTATCAAGTAGCAGCCCACTCGCAAACCACCCAAAGGGGACAGACACCTTTGGGTGGTTTTTGCTGAAGGACGGGTGTCTGCGGCGGTTTGTCTCGATCTGTAACAGTAACTCGGCAAAAATGGGCCTAGCTGTTACAGATTGAGACAAAGAGCCGGCGACATTCGGAAACGTCTCGACCTGTAACATCTGGAGCCGATATTGCCGCCTAGATGTTACAGATCGAGACAAAACTTGTGGGACGGGCTAAGCTGCCCCGCCCAAGCGGCGGAAAAAGAAAAGGTAGATTTTAGGCATGTCCCAAAAATCTACCTTGGTGCCTTAGCCCAGCAGGTCGACTACGTTGAAGCCGGCGTTGCTCTTGGCGATGACTTCGCGGCTGCCAAAGACGCAGGTGGGCGACTCGGCTGCGATGCGCGTCACGTCGGCGCCGAGCGAGCGCAGCTCACCAGGCGTGGCGGCGAGCATCTGGGCGCGGCGCTCCTCGCGTGCGTGCGGATCGAGCCCGGCCAGGTAGGTCGTGTTGCGGCGCTTGGTGAGCGCGTACGGCTTCACCGGCGCGTCCATGCCGCTCACGCAGCTTACGATAAAGCCCTCAAAGGCGGCCTCGTCGGCTTCTTCCGGTTCCTCCTGCTCGGCGCGGGCGACGCCCACGATCCCCGCGCCCTCGCTCAGGCGCATGAGGCGCACGCCCTGCGTGTTGCGGCCGCTCTCGCGGATGTCGCTGACGGCCATGCGAATGATGGTGCCGTCGTCGGTGATGAGCATGATATCCTCGTTCTCATAGACGGCCAGCTGAGCGGCCAGTTCCCCGG
>USNX01000049.1 GCA_900556205.1 uncultured Collinsella sp. | reverse complement strand
GAGCAGCGGCACGCGCTCGGCATAGTCGCGGGTGTTGATACCGGCGCCGACCATGTAGCGCTTGTCGTTATCGAGTAGCTCGTTGGGGTTGGTCTTATGGCTGTCGTAGTCCTTGCGGAAGACGATGCCCATAAGGTGATCATTGTCGTCGACGATAGGCAGGGCGTTGAGCTTGTTGTCCCAGATGACGTCGTTGGCAACCTTGAGGCTGATATTCTTGTCGCCCACGATGAGCTGCTCACGCGGGGTCATGAACTCGGAGACCTTCGTCTGGTGGTCATCGCGACTGGGGCGATAGTCACGGCTGGTGACGATGCCCAGGAGCTTGCCCTTGGGAGTGCCGTCGTCGGTAACCGGCATGGTGGAGTGGCCGGTCTTCTCCTTGAGCTCAATGACCTGCTCCATGGTCATGTCGGGGGTCAGCGTGGAATCGGACTGAACGAAGCCGGCCTTGTGATCCTTGACGGCCTTGACCATGGCGGCCTCGGACTCGGCGCTCTGGGAACCGTAAATGAAGGACAGGCCGCCCTCGGTAGCGAGCGCGACACCCATGTCGACGCCCGAGACGGACTGCATGATGGCGGAAACCATGGGGATGTTCAGGGTGATTGCCGGCTTCTCACCGCGCTTAAAGCGGGTCAGCGGCGTCTTAAGAGAGACGTTGTTGGGGATGCACTGCGAGGACGAGTAACCAGGGACCAGCAGATACTCCGAAAACGTGTGGGACTCACCGGGAAAGAACGTAGCCATGTTTCTCCTTTTTCCATGCGACCGGTCGGCTGCAGGCCTCGTAGGACCCAGCCCAACCTTGGGCGCCCAATACTGGGGAAGTATCTTAACGCACTTTGACTGCTACAATGCATGATTTAAGAAGAGCACACGAGGGTTTGACGCAGACTTTGCGTTTGCCCAGCAAACACTTTAGCGGGGAGACGCGGAGCGTATGAAGTACAAGACGACGGCAAAGTTGGTCATTCAAGCGTGCGACAAAGATCTGCCGGGCGTGTTTGGTCACGGCTGCGTCTTGCTGCTGCAGGGTATTGCCCGCGAGCATTCGCTTAACCGCGCCGCCAAGAGCATGGGCATGGCGTATTCCAAGGCCTGGCGCATTGTGAACGAGGCTGAAGGGCAGCTGGGCTGCAAGCTCATCGAGCGCGACGGCGCCCGCGGATCCACCCTCACCCCCGCCGGCGAGCGAGCCATAGCGGTCTACGAGGAGCTGCAGGCCGACATCAACAACATCATTGCCACCAAAGCAAACGACCTCATCGCAAGTATTAAAAAGTAGCTAATTTACGAAGGGCGTTGTCCAGGGTGGACGCTACAACCAAGGGGTCGTCGGTGCCGGCGAAGAGGCGGATGGTGCTCCCCTGCTTGCCACGTGGGGCCGAAAGGCGCGTCGTTGCGCCGCCAGCGGGCAATGTACGAAACTCCCCCGGCAAAGCATCGAACAGCTCGCCCGCGCTACGCTCGATAAGGTCAAATTCAACTGCCGGGCCAAAGCCGTGCTCGAGGATTCCCGTTGCAACCGCATGGTCGGGATGCGAGCTCAGCCCAGGATAGCGCACGTTGCGCACCATCTCGTTGGCGGCCAGATACTCTGCCAGCGCACGGGCACGGTCGAGGTGTGCCTGCATGCGGACATCGAGCGAGTCCAGTCCCCGCTCCAGCACAGCGGCCTCGCCAGCAGGCAAATTAAGCTTAGCCAAGCCGCAGCCCTCAAGCAGGGCATGTGCGCACTCGGCAGCAGCATCCACACGATGGCGCTTGAGCTGCGAGCGCGCCACCGAAGCAGCAACGAGCTTGCGTGGAGCCTTACCGGCACACACGCGGTCGAGCGCCTCGAGCGACAGCACGGCACCCAGCCGCAGCGGATCGCAGCCAAAAGCCGACGCCACGGTGTTGTCAACAACCAGCAGCGCATGGGCCTCACGCGCCGCCCGACCCAGCGCACGCAGATCGGGCACACGCAGACCAAACCCGCCGATGGAGTTAACGAACCACCACAGGTGCGGCCCCTCGGCATCAAACGAAGCATCAAAGCCCTCGGACGCAGCGGCAAACGCCTCGGCGGACGGCGAGCCCACCAGCGCGACATCGCAGCAATCAAAGCCGCTCGCAAACGCATCGACAAAGTCATCCGCAAAGGCCACCAGGCGGTCGCAGGGACGCACAATCAGCAGCTGCGACAGCCCTGCCGGCACATGCGGGGCCGCAAGCAACTGCGCCTCACGCGCGCCGGTCCTCAAAGCCCAAGCCTCTTCTAGCTGCTGTACATCCACAAGGCACCGCCCCTTCATAAGCAAAAACCCACGATGCGGGTGTTCCCCGCATCGTGGGCAACGGCTGCAGTATAGCGCCGATATGCGACGAATCGCCTAGATGTTGAGCGCGTGATAGGTCACGTTCGCACCCGGAGTGTCAACGGTCACGCCATAGGCCTCGGGATAGATGCGCGTCGAAAACACGAGCGCGCCATCGTTCACAAACACCTCGACCGACGAGACATCGCCAACAATGCGCACGTTGCGCACCTCGTCGACGGGCTCCCAGCGCACAGTACGACCACAGCCGGCAGAAGCGCGCCACTCATCGGTAAATCGCATCTCAAAGCGCGCGGGCAGCTCGCCATTGGCGGGCACAAACGCCAGCTTCAGCTCGCCATCAATGGTTGCGGTAAACGCGCCGTCGACACCATCAACAACAACGTCAAAACAGGTATCGCCGGCGACCTCCAACGAGCCCTCCCCCACGCGCACCGAGGCATAATGGTGCTCGATCTCGCGAGCCGGCTGCTGCAGCACCACGCCGTCGGCACCGGCTGCAAGCTCACGCGGCACCGTCATGCAGTGCTGCCAGCCGCACGCCACGGTAGGCGCGTTGCCATAGGTCGGCTCATCGGGCATGCCCATCCAGCCGATTAGAATATGGCGACCGTCCTCGGCCGTGAACTCCTGCGGAGCATAGAAGTCAAAACCAGCGTCCCACAGGCGGAACTCGCCAAGCTCATAAGCGTCATTGCCGCCCGTAATGTCGCCCGTTACAGGCATGTAGCCCGCTGCATACACATTGCCGCGGTCCCAACGACCGCCCTCGAGCCCCTGGGGCGAGAAGGACAACCACTTCGCCGGCACACCGCCATCCACCTCAAGCTCCAGATACCCCGGGCACTCCCACATAAAGCCAAAACGCTCGGGCGTAGACACACGGCTTTCGAGCTCCCAGCTCAGCATATCGGCCGAGCCATACACCAGGATCTCGCCCACATCGCGTCCGGCACCCTCGCCGTGCATGGCGCAAAAACGGCTATCGACATGCGGCCCGTCCACGCGACGACGCGCGCCCAGCACCATGTGATAACGCCCATCATCATCGCGCCACACCTTGGGGTCACGCACGTGGCAGGTCAAATCCTCGGGATAATCCTCGGAAGCCAGCACCACACGCTTAGCGTCGAACGACTGACCGTCGGCGCTCTCCACATAGACGGTATCGGCGCGGCGGCCGGTATTGACGTAGTCGTACGTGCCGTCCGCATCGGAAAGCTTAACGTTGCCCGTATAGAGCACGCGAATGCGACCGTCCTCGGCAAGCGCGGAGCCCGAATACACACCGTGGCAATCGAACGGCTCGTCGGGCAGCAGCGGAGCGCCAACATAGTCCCACGTCATAAGATCGCGGCTCGTCGCATGGCCCCAGGCCTTAACGCCGCCCTCGACATCAAACGGCGCATATTGAAAATAGGCATGGAACACGCCGCCCGCTTGGCAAAGACCGTTGGGGTCGTTGAGCCAACCCGCCGGCGGCATAATATGGAAGCGTTGGCCATACGCGCCATGACCGCACTCAGAGGCGGCGGCGTCAACAGCGGCGACCAGCTTTGCAAGGTCGCGACCAAGTGCATTAGACATATCAAAGTCCTAACGGATCGAAAGTAACAAGGCACCAGAGATCGGCACCAGATACGGGAAACGCCCGCGAGCATACGACCCGCGGGCATCCCCTCAATCAAAAGCTCTTAGGCCTGCTCGGAAGCCTTGGGCTCGTCCTTGTACAGGACAAACGAGATAGCAAAGGAAACCAGCGCGGCGACCGCAAACATGATCGCGTACTGCACGGGCTGGGCCAGGCACAGCAGGATACCGAAGACGCCGGTAACGCCGGTGCCGGAAGCAGCAAGCGAGGTGAGCGCGCAGACCAGGGCGCCGCAACCGCCGCCGATGCAGCCGGCGATGAAGGGCTTAAAGAAGCGCAGGTTAACACCAAAAATGGCAGGCTCGGTAATGCCCATGAAGGCGGACAGAGCCGAAGGAAGCGCCAGGCCCTTGATCTTGGCATCGCGGGTCTTAAAGGCAACGGCAAGCGCGGCGCCACCCTGGGCGATATTGGCAGCACTGGCGATGGGCAGCCAGTGGGTCACGCCGTACTGGGCGAGCTGGCCCAGGTCGATGGCGGTGTACATCTGGTGGATACCGGTAACGACCGTGGGGGCATAGAACAGGCCGACGATAAAGGAACCGATGCCGAAGGGCAGGGTCAGCAGGGCCTGAATCAGACCGAGGATGGCGTTCTCAGCCCAGACAAAGATGGGGCCGACGGCAACGAGCGTCACGAGCACGGTCACGAACACCGAGACGAGCGGAGTCACAAAGAGGTCGAACATCTCGGGAACGATCTTGTGCAGGCGCTTCTCGAGGAAGGCCAGAATGGCGCAGGCGATGACGATGGGGATCACGTGGCCCTGATAGCCGACCCACTCAAAGCTGTAGACGCCGGGGATGACGGTGACCATGGTCTGCACGCCCTCGGAGGCAACCGTATAGGCGCTCTGCAGCGAGGAGTTGATGAACGCACCGCCAACGACGGCGCCCAAATACGGGTTGGCGCCAAAGGCCTTAGCGGCGGAGTAACCGATCAGGATCTGCAGAATACCAAAGGACGTGCCCGAGACCAGGTCGGCGATCTTATAAATAAAGTTATTGGTGTCGAGCGCGATAAAGCCGTTAGAGGCCATAAAGTTGAGGGCGCTCATAATGCCCAGCAGCAGGCCCGAAGCCACGATGGCGGGGATGATGGGGACAAAGACGTCGCCGAGCACCTTAATGGCACGCATAAAGATGTTCTGCTGCTGCGCCGCGGCCTCCTTGACCTTGGCCTTGGTGGCAGCCTCGACGCCGCTAAGCGCGATGAACTCTTCGTAGACCTTGTTGACGGTGCCAGTACCAAAAATAATCTGGAGCTGGCCCTGGGCCTCAAAGACGCCCTTGGCGCCGTCGATATTCTCGAGGGCCTCCTTGTCGACCTTGGCGTTATCGGCAATCACCAGGCGCAGACGCGTGGCGCAGTGTGCAGCCGAAACAACGTTGCCGGCGCCACCGATGTTGTCGAGCACCTCTTGGGCTGATTTACGGTAGTCCATGACTTCCCTTTCCTCAAACGGGCGCATGTGCACCCGGCCATCTTTGACACTTACACTGTAATCGTTTTCAGTTTCATATATCTGTAATCGTTTTCATAGTAGGGTAAACGGTAGGAATTAGCCGGCGAATGGTAGTTTTGGGACAAAAAACGGGGAACTCAAAGGCAGGCAGACGCGTCCAAGGACTAGACATTCATGAGCTGATGCCCAAGTTTGAGCGTCCGCAGGCCGCTCTCCCCCTCCTCGCCATCGAGCGCGTCGAGCAGCATATTGGTCGCCTCGACGCCGCTGGTCAGGTAGCCGTAATGCACGGTGGGAATGCCGCCCGTCAGCGCGCGCAAAAATGCGTTGTCGCCGAAACCGCTCACGCGACGCACGCCCTCGCCCATGCCGCGCACCTCGTCAAGAGCGCGCAGGGCGCCGGCCGCCATAGTGTCGGTCGCGCACGCGATAAACGAAACATCGGGGACATCGGCAAGCAGCTCGCGCGCAGCGCGATAGCCCGAGTCAAGCGTAAAGGATCCCTGCCGAATCAGGCTCGGATCAAGCATCACGCCCGCGGTGCGCAAGCCGGCCTCAAAACCGCGACGACGGTCGAAACCGGCCGCGCGGTCCTCTTCGGTAACTCCAATGTAGGCGATCTTGCCGTCCACGCGACCCGCAAGCGCACGGCCCAGCTCAAAAGCGGCTTCGTAATCGTCGTGATACACGCACGCCGCGCCCTCGACGTTTTGACCAATGACCACAAGAGGTACGCGACAAGACTCAATCGCGCGACGGTGCTCGTCGGTGATCATGGTTGCCACCAGCACAATGCCATCGACCGGGTGGTTTTGGAATAAATCGAGGTATTCGAGCTCGCGATTGGCAACGTTATCGGTATTGGCAAGCAGCATCTGGTAGCCACGGCGACCGAGCACCTGGCCAATACCGGCGGTAATGCGGCTTACGGATTCCGAGTTAATCTTAGGTACGATGACACCGATGAGCTTGGTGGAACCGGTGCGCAGCGCGCGAGCCTGGCTGGATCGCACGTATCCGGTCAGCTCAATCGCCTTCTTAATGCGCTCGGCCTTGTCCGCCGAGATATACCCACCGTTGAGGTAGCGCGAGACGGCGGCACTCGAAACGCCAGCCAACTCGGCCACATCTTTCATACGTACCAAAAAGCACCCCTGACAACGAATTCACAAGCACCATGATACCCAACTATCCATGATACTCGCCGTTGTACTGGATGAGGGTCAGGTCCTCAACGCCATCGAGCGCGCGGATGGCGTCGGCATAGGGCATGTCAACACCGTCAGAGAACACCTCGACGGCCATCTCAACCTTGTCGCCGCGCATGGTCTTGGACTTCACCGTAAACTTGGTGCGCCCAAACGCGCGCACGATGTCGTCACCGGTGGTCTGGCCCGTGTAGTGGATGACCATCATGTACACGCGCGCCTTGTCCTGGTGGCTCGCAAAGCCAGCGATCATCGCCACGATCACCACCGCCGTGAGCCCCACGAGCGCATACATGCCGGCTCCCGCCGTAATGCCCGTGGTAATGGCCCAAAACAGATACAGCAGGTCGAGCGGGTCCTTGACCGCCGTACGGTAGCGGACGATGGACAGAGCACCGACCATACCGAGCGAGATGACCACGTTCGTCGAGATCGCGAGCGTGACCATGCAGGTAAGCACGCACATGCCCACGAGCGTCACGGCAAAGCTACGCGAATACACCACGCCGGTAAAAAAGCGCTTGTACACGTAATAGATCAGGATGCCCATGGCGAGCGCCACGAGCAGCGAAAGGCCGATCTTGGCAGGGTCGACCTGACCAAACGCCTCCAAAACGGAGTTCTTAAAAAAGTCCCTGGTGCTCATGGTCTAAATATCCCCTCGGTTCCCAAAATCCGATTCCCAGTAGTTAAATCCGCGCAGGTAGGCGGTCTTTTCATAACACAGGCAGTACTTGGAGACCGCCGTAAGCTCGGCCGCGCCCGGCGGCACCATATCGCGCACCAGCTGCGGGCAAAACTCCGTAAACTTGACCTCCATCACCAGCTTGCCGGGCTCCAGGACCGGCAGCGCGGGCAGCGTCGCGTCAAAGATATCGAAGCTTCCCACCGCGGCACGCACGTTCATGTCAAACGTAATGCGCACGGTGCCCTCGTCCATCACCCACGGCTCGCGCTCGTAGTCCACAATAGTCCGCGGGCGCATCATGTTGCAGATGCACTCGATGTAGAACTCGCGACAGAGCGGATAGGGACTCCTCAGCAAAAAGTCGTAGTCACCAGCCAAGATCTGCTCAAACTCGCCACGCGTGAGCGGCGCGTCCTCCTTGTAGATCCAGCTGTCGTACTTCTTTTTGCGCTCGAGCTTAATCACCTTGTCGCTGCCGTTATAGATGCGAACGCGAAACTTTTTGCGCATGAGAATGCCGGCGTCTTTTTCCTCGTAGGCCGAGTTGCAGTAGTCGTCAAAGTACAGGCTG
>USNX01000048.1 GCA_900556205.1 uncultured Collinsella sp. | reverse complement strand
CGAGACCACGATTCTCGAGTTTTGCGAGATGGAGGCCGATAAAAATCTGGCCGAGCATATGGGATTGCGTATCGGTGATCGCATTTTTAAGCTTAAGCGGCTTCGTTCTGCCGACAACATGCCCATGATGGTCGAACGCAGCTATCTACCAGTTCGTCAATTTCTGTCCCTAAAGCGACCGCTGCTGGAGCGTAAGCCGCTTTACGATGTGATTGAGCAAGACTTTCAGCAAAAGATACGCGTGGCCGAAGAGGAGTTCTATGCGAGCATAGCCCGTCCCACCGACGCCCACCTTTTGGGAATTGTCGAGGGCTCGCCTGTGCTCGATTTGGTCAGGACTACGTATAACGAGTCAAACGAGGTTGTGGAGTACACACTCTCGGTTGCTCGTGCCGATCAGTTTAAATACAAGGTTTACCATCAGCGTAGCGACTAGTGCTCGCATCGTTTCCATATGATGATTCTTTGCATTTAACTGGTTACTACCAGATAACCAACCGAAGTGTATAATTGCACGTCAGAGGATTACTTCTAGAGAGAGGTATTAAAAATGTTCGAGAAGAGTGTCGAGGAGCTCACCGAGCTCGGCGCCCAGATCACCACGGCCGAGATTGCTCAGCAGCCCGAGCTTTGGCGTGATACGCTCAACATCTATCGCGAGAACAAGGAGGCCATCGAGGCCTTCCTGGCCGAGGCTCGCGCTATGGGCGAGGGCCGTCTGTCCGTTGTCTTCACCGGTGCCGGTACGTCCGACTACGTTGGCGATACCTGCGCCCCGTACCTGCGTCACGCTGGCAACACTGATCTCTACGACTTTAAGCCCATCGCCACGACCGACATCGTGAGCGCCCCGCGCGACTTCCTGCGCGCCGAGGATCCCACGCTCGTGGTTTCCTTTGCCCGCTCTGGCAACAGCCCCGAGAGCCTTGCCGCCGTTGCCGTTGCCAAGGAGCTCGTCCACAACGTCAAGTTCCTCAACATCACTTGCGCTCCCGAGGGCAAGCTCGCCGTCGAGTCTGCCGATGATCCCAACGCGCTGACGCTGCTCATTCCGCGCGCCAACGACAAGGGCTTCGCCATGACCGGTTCTTATTCCTGCATGACCCTGCTCTCTACCCTTATTTTCGACACTGCCTCTGATGAGCAGAAGGCCGAGTGGGTCGAGACGATTGCCAAGATGGGCGAGGAGGTCATCTCCCGTGAGCCCGAGATCGCCGATTACCTGGCTGGCGACTTCAACCGCGTGACCTACTTGGGTTCTGGCTCCTTCGGTGGCCTTGCCCAGGAGAGCCAGCTCAAGATCCTCGAGCTCGCTCACGGTCTGGTCGCTACTTCCTACGACACCTCCATGGGCTATCGTCATGGACCTAAGTCCTTCGTCGACGATAAGACGCTCGTCTTCGTGTTCGTCAATAACGACGCCTACACCCGTCAGTACGACATCGACATCCTCAACGAGATCGGTGGCGACGAGATCGCTCAGCACACCATCGCCGTTCAGCAGGAAGGTGCCACCGTCTATGAGGGTGAGTCCTTCACCTTTAAGGGCTACGAGGCACTTCCCGAGGGCTACCTTGCTCTGCCGTTCGTGATGTTTGCCCAGGCTATCAGCCTGCTCAACTCCGTGCGCGTGGGCAACACGCCCGACACGCCGAGCCCCACTGGCACGGTCAACCGCGTGGTTAAGGGCGTGACGATTCACCCCTTCACCGCTTAATCGCGTCCCCCTGTAAGGGCGCCCGTCCGCTCATAACGGCGGGCGGGCGCTTTTTGTTTTACGTGAGCTGGGTATAAGCATCACCACAGTCAACTGCTTTAGAAGCGAGGAGTGCATATGAGCACGTACGCAATTAAGGCTGACAAGTTCTTCTTGCCGGCAGGCCCGCAACTGGGCGGCTATCTTATGGTCGAGGATGGCGTCTTTGGCGCCTGGCAGGCCGACGAGCCCTCTTGCGAGATTAAGGACTACACGGGATCGTGGATCGCACCGGGTATGGTCGATACTCACATCCATGGCTTCTACAACCACTCAACTACCGATAACGATCCCGAGGGCATCGATATCAGCTCGACCGAGCTCGCCCGTCGCGGTACCACCAGCTGGCTGCCCACGACGTTCACCGATGGCGTCGAGCAGATCAAGGACGCCTGCGCCGCCATCGCTCAGGCGGACGAGGGTCGCGGCCCCGACTTCTGCGGTGCCCGCATTCAGGGCATCTACCTGGAGGGCCCCTTCTTTACCATGAAGCACGTGGGCGCGCAGAACCCCGCTTACCTCATCGATCCCTCCGAGGAGGTCTTCGATCAGTGGCAGGAGGCTGCGGGTGGTCGCATCGTTAAGAGCGCCATGGCGGCCGAGCGCGACGGTGCCGCTGCTTATGCGGCTGCTCTGAACGCCAAGGGTGTGGTGACCAGCATCGGTCACTCCGATGCCACCTACGATGAGTGCATCGCCGCCATCAACGCCGGTGCCAGCTGCTTTACGCATACCTATAACGGCCAGCGCGGGCTGCATCACCGTGAGCCCGGTGTCGTGGGCGCTGCCATGTCCACGCCCGAGACCTACGCCGAGATCATCTGTGACGGCAAGCACGTAAACCCTGCCGCCATCAAGGCGCTGCTGCAGGCAAAGGGCTGGCAGCACACGGTGCTCATCACCGACTGTCTGGGTTGCGGCGGCATGCCCGAGGGCAGCTACACCAGTGGTGGCATGGATGTCATCATGAAGGACAACCTGTGCTGGCTCGCCGACGGCAAGAGCATTGCCGGCTCGGTGCTCACGCTTGCCCAGGGCGTCAAGAACATCGTCGACTGGGGCATCGCCAGCGCCGATATCGCCATTCGCATGGCAACCGAGGTGCCGGCACGCTCCGCGCACATCGAGGATAAGTGCGGCAGCATCATGCCGGGTCGCGACGCCGACTTTGTCGTGTTCGACCATGAGCTTACCCTCGTCGAGACGTATGTTGGCGGCCAGAGCGTCGGCAACGCCTTTACCGAGTAACGATAGAAAAAGACGGCGGGCCCGAATCTACTCGGACCCGCCGTATGGGTTAAACGCTCAAAAGCACCTTCACAGTTACAGCTTGTTAGCGATCTTCTTTGCCGTGCGCTTAACGCCGGCCACCAGGCCTCCTGCAGGATGCTCCTTCTCGTATGCTAGGCGCTTCTCGCGCTTGGCGTACTCTTCGACGATGATGTCGCCATACTCGTCTTCGATCTTGTCGAAGAAGTCGACGGCGCCCTTAATTTCCTCAGCGGTTGGGTGTCCCTTTTGGACACCGCCGGCGAGTTTGAACGGCCCCCACGTATCAAAGCCGGGGCAGCCGTAGACACCCATAAAGATGGCCTGCCTCATGCGGCAGATGCCATCGATATCCTTGCCGTACCATTTGTTCTTGCCACCGTAGGTCATAAGGCCAAACACCTTGTCCTGCGGCTGCAGCACGTTCGTGAGCACGCGTGCCATGTCCTTGTCGATCTCGGAGTAATAGATGCCCGTGGCGACACCAATCAGATGATATTCGTGCAGGTCGGGGTACTCGTTTTTACCGAGCGCCTTGACGTCGAGGGTATCGATCTCGGGGTGCGCCTCGACGATGGCGTCCACGAGCTTTTTCGTATTGCCGTGATGGCGCGAGGCGTAGAGGATGATGGTTCGCATAAGAAGGCCTTTCAGCTGTAATTGCATCAATGTCTGTATGGTACCCCGTTACATGGCTGGGATACCGGACGCATCGATGAACGCGCGGGTTTGTCCTTTGGTTAGGGCCGAGACGGGTACTTGCGAGCAAAAAGCAGTTGTTCGAAAGGATGGGCAATGGAATACGCTCTCTCCAACGATTCGATTTCTATTAAGGTGTCCACGGCTGGTGGTTCGTTTACCTCGATCGAGGCCGGAGGTCGCGAGTATCTGTGGCAGGGCGATCCCGCCGTGTGGTCCGGCCAGGCACCGATTTGCTTCCCGATTTGCGGAGGCTTGCGCGATAACAACGCCATGACGTTTGCCGGGCATCATGTAAAGCTCGCTCGCCATGGGTTTGCGCGCAAACAGGAGTGGAAGCTGCTGAGCCAGAGCGAGAACGAGCTGGCGATGTGCCTGGCTTCGGAGGATAACGCCGCGCTGCTGAGCGATTATCCGTATCCGTTTAAGCTTGTCGCCCGCTATACGCTCGAGGACGCCGCCGTGCGTGTCTCCTATGAGGTTACCAACGAGGGCACCGAGGACATGCCGTTCTTTATCGGTGGACACCCCGGCTTTAGGTGTCCGCTCGACGAGGGCGAGGCCTATACGGACTACGAGTTGCGTTTTGAGAAAGACGAGGCTGCGGAGCTCTGCACCGCCGTTCCCTCGACCGGATTGATTGACGTGACCAACCGCTCCAAGAACCCCATGGTGGGAAAGACGCTGCCTCTGTCACATGAGCTCTTCGATTTTGCGGAGACCATCTTTGACGTGCTCGAGAGCCGTCAGGTCACGCTTTCCAAAAAGGGCGAGGACAAGGGCGTTCGCCTGAGCTTTGAGGGCTTCCCGTACCTCATTGTGTGGAGCAAGCCCGAGGGTGATTTTGTGGCAGTTGAACCCTGGGGCGGCCTCTCGACCTGCTCCGATGAGGACGACGTACTTGAGCATAAGCGCGGCTGCCTTGTCGCCAAGCCCAAGGAGACCGTCGTTCGCTCGTTCACGATTGAGATTCTGTAATTCCGTTTTGTCGACTCGTATCGCGAGGCACAAGGAGCCTGCGAGATAAGGAGCTAAAAATGATCCTCACCGTTACGATGAACCCGTCTGTCGATACGCGCTATCAGCTCGATGAGCTCATTATCGACGACGTCAACCGCGTGACGCCCGAAAAGACCGCCGGCGGCAAGGGCCTCAACGTGGCCCGTGTTCTGGGTCAGCTGGGCGACGACGTTGTGGCAACCGGTCTACTCGGCGGCCACATGGGCGCTTACATGGCCGAGCTCATGGACGCCAACGGTATTAACAACGACTTTGTGCCCATCAAGGGCGAGACTCGAATTTGCCTCAACATTCTCCACGCCGGCAACCAGACCGAGCTGCTCGAGAGCGGCCCGACAATTGCTCCCGAGGAGCTCGATGCCTTTACCGCCAAGTTTACTGAGCTTGCGGGCAAGGCCGACGTCGTCACCATTTCGGGTTCGCTGCCCCGCGGTGTCGAGGCAGACTACTATGCCAAGATCACGGGCATTGCCGAGAACGCCGGCGCCAAGGTGCTGCTCGATACCTCGGGTGCCTCTCTCGAGGCCGCCCTTAAGTCCGAAATTAAGCCCGAGCTGGTCAAGCCTAACCTGACCGAGATCAACGGCCTTCTGGGCACGAGCTTTACCACCGACGATGTGGACGAGCTCCGTGCCGCGCTCGCCTCTGACGCCCGTTTCTCCGATATCCCCTGGGTCGTCGTATCCATGGGCGCTGCCGGCTCCGTTGGCTTCCACAATGGCCGTGCGTTCCGCGCAAAGACGCCCGATATCCCTGCCGTTAACGCCACGGGCTCTGGTGACTCCACTATCGCAGGCTTCGCACATGCCATCGCTGCTGGCGCAGACGACGAGACGGTGCTGCGTACCGCCAACACCTGCGGCAAGCTCAACGCCATGGATCCCATGACTGGCCATCTGGTCATGGACCGTTGGGACGAGGTCTACAACGGCGTTGTCGTGACTGAGCTGTAAGAGTTTGGGCGACGGCTCCGGCATCGCTTGCTAGCTCATGTTGACGACAAGTGCGGTAGCATTGTGCCGGGGCGCGACGCCGACGTTGTCGTGTTCAATCCCGACCTTACCCTGGTCGAGACGTATGTGGGTGGCAACAGCGTCGGTAACGCGTTTATCGAGTAGCCGCCAAAGGAACGATCCGAGAGGGGATTTAGATGATTTACGGTGCACTGGGCGATATCGAGGAGTACCGCGGAATGCTCAAGGGCCTCGACGTGCTGATTGATTGGCTCGAGGAGAACGATCCGGCGGAGCTCGAGGTCGGCAGCCATCCGATTCTGGGCGACAAGGTCTTTGCGAACGTCATGGCTCCCACGACTCGTCCCGAGGCCGAGGCTCACTACGAGACGCATCAGCGCTATCACGACCTGCAGATCGACATTGAGGGTCGCGAGGCCTTTAAGGTTGCCACGGGCAGCCTGACGCTGGTCCAGGAGTTTGACGAGAAGGACGACTACGATCTGGTCGATTCCGACGCCTCGATCGCCGGCGATCTTGCTGACGACAAGTTTGCGCTGTTTGTTGCCGGCGAGCCTCATATGCCCACGCTCGAGTTCTCGGGCGATGGCGCGCAGCCGGTCAAGAAGATCTGCTTTAAGCTGCTTGCCGACGCTTACTGGGAGGAGTAACACGCTGTTCGTCTGAGCTGTTCGTCTGATGGCGTGATTCCCCTAGGGAAATCACGCAAGGACCCCGCCAAAAGTGTTTCCCCTAGGGGAATCACGTTTGGCGGGGTTTCTGTTTTTGAATAGGGGAACTGTCGACGCGGTGATGCTTGGGTTGGCGCATGCGCACTCAAAATCAGCAACAAAAAAGCCGCCCGAAGGCGGCTATCTTGTGCAATGGAGCCAGCGACCGGGCTCGAACCGGTGACCCCCGCTTTACGAGAGCGGTGCTCTACCAACTGAGCTACGCTGGCGGCCATGTAGTGACGCAACTGGGGCGTCAACGGCTGTCTATGATACGGGACATCGCACATCCGCGCAAGTGTTCTGACGGCTTTTCTCACTTTAAATGCACTAATATTGAAGGCGTGATGTCTTGCTCTTACGGATCTCAAGCAGAATGGGGCGGCGATGGCTCAACCCAAGATTCTTCTCACGCGTATCGATGACCGGTTTATTTACGGACAAGACGTTGAGCTGTGGAACGAAGCCGTGGGTTCCAACCTTGTCCTAATCGTCAACGATGAGATCGCGGCGGATTCACGCCAATGGGCACCCATGAGGGTGGCGGCGCCAGAAGGCGTTTGGACGCGGTTTTTCTCGGTGCAAAGGACTATCGACATCATTCATACCGCAACGCCGCGCCAGTTGATTCTGATCATGGTGGCCTCGCCCGCCGATGCGCTCGCGCTGGTTAAGGGCGGTGTGCCGATAACCAAGATCAGCATTGGCCATATGCAGGCAGGGGAGGGCAAGCGTCCCGCAACGCCCGCAGTCGCCATAGACGATGCGGACGTCGCTGCTCTGAGAGAGCTGCAAAAGCTCGGAATAGAACTAGAAATCCGCTACCTCCCCAACTCCAATCCCGACCCCATCGGCAATCTGTTCAACTGATCCCTTGGGGACGGAGGAAAACGGATCATTTTGCCTTCGTAGGGGATCTGTGTGGCGCTGTCCGCCAAAACTATGCCGGTTTACTACGATGAATTGCTTATCGCCGAGCATGCCAAATTTGCAGAGAATAAAACCGCAGGTAGACGAGTTGCTAATTTTTTATAAACCAGCGCGTGGTCGGACATAGTGGGTTCATCGTAGTAATTCGGCATAGTTTTGTTATGTCACCAATTCGGTGGCATCGAAAAGAAGGATTTAGGCATGAAGCAGCGCCCGTCGGCGGTGGTGCCGGCGGGCGTTGCTGTGCGAGATGTCGCGTTGTGGGCCTAGTGCCTCATAAAGTGGTATTCGATCACATTGCTGTAGGGGTGACCCGGGCCCACAATGCCCTGTGGGAACAGCGGCTGGTGCGGCGTGTCGGGGTACATCTCGGCCTCGAGGGCAAAGCCGGCGCCCCAGCCATAGTTGGCATCGTCCTTGGCGTGCTCGTCGCCCAGCCAGTTGCCGGTGTAGAGCTGCACGCCCGGTGCGGTGGTGTAGTAGTCCAGCTCGCGACCGGTCCACATCTCCTCGACGTGCATCGCGCGGCGCAGGTTGCGACCGTACTGATAGCCATCGATGCACAGGCAGTGATCGTAGCCACGGGCCTGCTTAATCTGCGGGTCGTCGGCCTCCATGCCGGG
>USNX01000047.1 GCA_900556205.1 uncultured Collinsella sp. | reverse complement strand
CGCCGGTACTGGGGCGGGCGCGGCAGGCGGCGCGGGCGCCGGTATCGCCACAATGTCCCCGGCAACCGACACGACCCAGGCTTCCGCCTCGCCCTCCCCCGCCGCGCTCGCCGTGGGCTCGGTTGCGCTCGACCCCGACCGCCGCGAAGTCACGGTCGGCGGCTCACCCATCGTGCTGACCGCTCGCGAGTTCGATGTCCTCGCCCTGCTTATGGGGCACGCCGGCACCGTGCTCACGCGCGAGCGCATCGCGCACGAGGCGCTGGGCTACGAATATGTGGGCGACACCAACAACATCGACGTGCACATTGCGCATCTGCGCGCCAAGATCGAGGACGCCGGCGGCGCCCGCATCATCCAGACCGTGCGCGGGGTGGGCTATGTCTGCCGTGCGTAACGCCGAGGTCAAGCGCGTCACCTCCATCGCCCGCGCCATCAACTGGAGCTATATGTGGCGCCGCTTGATGAGCCACATCTGGCTCGATCTGTTACTGTTGGTTATTGCGGCGGCGATCCTCGTCTATGGATACAACCAGACGCTGCCCGATGGCGCGTTTACCGCGGGATGGATCCCCGGCGCCGCCGTTCGCAGCATGTCGCTGACGCCCGCGCGCGGCTGGGACCTGACAACGCTCACCTATACCGTCGAGCTTGCGCGTAGCACCAAGACCTTTCCCCTCGCACAGGACCTCGTCACGCTATGGCCTCTCTACCTTGTCGTTGTGGGTTGGCAGGTCATCAGCGTGCTCAACATGCTCGGCGGCGCCCGCCGCGTGCGCCGCACCATGGCGCCGCTCAACGATCTGGCCCTGCGCGTGGACGAACTCGGCCGCATGCAGCTCTCCGGCGGCAAGATGGAAACGCTGGAGCAGGCCATCGAGCGCGCAAGCGTCGACTCGCCGAGCGTCACCACCGGCGACGCCGACCTGGCAAGCATCGAGGTCGCGCTCAACCGCCTGCTGCGCCAGATGCAAGAGGCCAAGCTGCAGCAGATGCGCTTTGTCAACGACGCGAGCCACGAGCTGCGCACGCCCATCGCGGTGATTCAGGGCTACGTGAACATGCTCGACCGCTGGGGTAAGGACGACCCGGCCGTGCTGGCGGAGTCCATCACATCCCTCAAGGCCGAAAGCGAGCATATGCAGGAGCTCGTGGAGCAGCTGCTGTTTTTGGCGCGCGGCGATGCCGGGCGCACGGTCCTGCGGCGTGCGGATACCAACCTGGCCGCACTGGTCAGCGAGGTATGCGAAGAATCGCAGATGATCGATACCGAGCACACGTATCGGCTGGCTTCTGACGCTGCGCTTGCCAGCGACCCGCGCTGCGACGCGCCCGTCGACGTGGCGCTCGTGAAGCAGGCTCTGCGCGTGATCGTGCAAAACGCCGCCAAGTACTCGGATGCGGGAACGACCGTCACATTTGGCATAACGCCAGATGCGGGCGCGGGCACGATCGACATAAGTGTTGAGGACGAGGGCATCGGCATGAACCAGGAATCCGCAGCTCACGCGTTCGAGCGGTTCTACCGTGCCGACAACGCGCGCGATGCCGGCGCACAGGGTTCGGGTCTGGGGCTTGCGATCGCCAAGTGGATCGTCGACAGCCACGGCGGCGTCATCGGTGTGACCTCGGTCGAAGGGGTCGGCAGCCGCTTTACGATTCGCCTGCCACGATAGGAAGCCCCTCGGCATAAATAAAGGGATAGGGCCACGCGGCCCTATCCCTTTTTGCCAGCTATGGCAGCTTGTGCGCTACTCGCGGCACAGGTGCACGGCGAAACCGGCGAACTCGCGCTTAAAATACACGAGCTTGGTACCACCGTCGGGCAGCAGCGCGCGCGACTCTTCGTTGACCTCGAGCCCGCGCTCGGCAAACCACTTCTCAGCTGCATCGATGTCGTTAACGGCAAAGCCGATGTGGCCCTTGGTGCCACGACCGTTCTGCTTCATGATCTCGACCAGCGAATCGTTGAAGTACGAAACCGGGGTCTCGATGACGGGCAGGCCCATCATCGTCGAGAACAGCTCCGCGATCTCCAGGGCGTCTGCCGGGTCGGTGGCGTTAATGCCCACATGGGCAACGCGCATACCAAAGAGCTCTACCGGGTTGGCGTTCTGCTCACTCATGCAGTCAGCGCCTACTGAGCCATGACGTCGAGAACGGCCTTCTCGGCGGCAACGCGGTTCATGCCGGTCATGAAGGGCACGCCACTCACGTACGGGCAGGTGAGGCCCTCGGGGGCAACGGTGGTGGCGATCAGCAGGTCAGCGCCCTCGTCGCAGTAATCCTTGGCCTCGGAGATGGCGCACTGCACGATCTCGTACTTGTCGGCATAACCGTTGGCGTCGAGCAGGGTAGCGACCTTCTGGGCAACGAGCGTGGAAGTAGCAGCGCCAGCACCGCAAGCCAAAACGATCTTCTTCATAGGTAATGTCTCCCTTCATGGTTTACTTTAGGTAAGTGTACCGCAGCGAGCGATGGCACTCAGCCTCGATGAGCTTTTATGCCAGTTTGCTTGCGCGCTGCGTATAATACATCTAGTACGTGTTGCCATACCGCTCGCTTTACGAGCGACTAAGGACTCTGAAATGCCCGATTCCCGCACCCTCTGGACCGCCGTCGTTATCATCTGCATCGCCGTGTCGGTGTTCTTTAGCGTCAAAAAACGCACCACGTTCAAGCGTCTGCAGCAGCTTATGGCTGCCAAGCAGTGGGACGAGTTCGATCGTTTGCTCGACGGCAAACTCACCAGCATGCTGTACCCGCGCTACAACCGCGACTACCTGCGTCTGAACTCCTATCTGCTGCGCGAGGACCACGAGCACGCCAGCGAGATGTTCGACCTGCTGTTGAGCCTCAATCTGCCCAAGATGCAGCGCGTCGACCTGGTGATTAAGGCCTTTAACTACTATGTTGGCCAGGAGGACCGCAAAAAGTCCAAAGAGCTGTTGCACGAGATCAAGGGCTTTGAGGGCGGCCAGGCCGAGGCAGTCGCGCACGAATGCCAACTGATGTACGACACGATGATCCTCAAGCGCCACAACGACATTCCCGAGCTGGAGCGCATGCTCGAGGATGTCAGCGACGACCCGGTCAAGCGCTGCCGCTTGGAGTACCTGCTGGCCCTGCAGTACCAGAACAAGGGCGACGAAGCCAAGTTCCAGGAGTTCCTGGAGAAGTCGGGCCAACACTCGATGGCCGTCAACGCGTAACGGACGGCTTGTGCTAGACTTCTAGTCTCACGGGGGCGTGGCGGAATTGGCATACGCAGGAGACTTAAAATCTCTCGCCGCAAGGATTGTGGGTTCGAGTCCCACCGCCCCTACCATATGGAGCTTTCGAGTCCGTGTTCCTCAGGGATGCGGGCTCGCTTCTTTTAGATGCCGGTGGGACTCGAACCCGCGAGGGGGCGAGCGTTAAGCGGACGCGCAGCGTCCGAAGCGAGCCGGCGAGGGCGCCGACAGGCGTCCGAAGCCGGTGCGTATTTGCGCAGCAAATGCGCGGACGTCCCACCGCCCCTACCATATGGAGCTTTCGAGCCCGTGTCCCCCAGGGATGCGGGCTCGTTTCTTTTACACGCCGGCGGGGCTCTAAGTTGCGGTGGAATAGTTCCTGTTTTGGTAGTTTACCAGCCCATTTAGGAACTATTCCACCGCAACTTAGGTTGGTGTTCCCACATTTTCCGATGGAAAAACGTGGCTGTCTCGCACATTTTCCGATGGAAACTCCCAAATGGCCTTATACTAGCCGAGAGGGTTGGGAGGCAATATGCAGCGACAGCTTATGAGTGAACTTATCGCTTGGAAATCAAGGGCGAATCGCAAACCTCTCTTGCTTAAGGGAGCCCGCCAGACAGGAAAGACTTGGCTTCTTAACGAATTCGCAAGCCAGCAGTATCGAAACGTCATTCGTTTTGACTTTATGCTCGAGCCGAGCACACGCTCGCTGTTCGATGGGAACCTCGACCCCAAGCGCATCATCTCCCAGATAGAACTCCTACGTGGCCAAACCGTAACGCCGGAAGACACGCTCATCATCTTCGACGAGATCCAAGAGGCGCCACGCGGGATCACCTCGCTCAAGTACTTCAACGAGCTTGCACCCGAATACCACATCGTAGCAGCCAGTTCCTATATGGGCCTCGCGCTCCGACGCGAAAACGAGTCATTTCCCGTCGGCAAAATCGACCAGCTCACCATGCGTCCCATGGGGTTTGCTGAGTTCGTTCGTGCCGTCGACGGCAACCCACTCGCCGACGCCATCCTTGCCGCAGACATGAACCTTCTAACAAACGTTACCGAAAAGCTCGAGCACTTGCTCAAGGAATACCTTGTTGTCGGCGGTATGCCCGAAGTTGTCTCCACTTTCGCCGAGACACGCGATTTCATCGAAGCCCGAAGGCTTCAACAGCAAATCATCGAGGCTTACGAATCCGATTTTGGCAAACATGCACCCGCCCGCATCGTCGAGCGCATGAGGCTGGTTTGGAAATCCCTTCCCGGCCAGCTTGCAAAGGAGAACAAGAAGTTTGTCTATGGCGCCCTTCGTCCCGGAGCGCGCGCACGCGATTTCGAGGAAAGCCTCCAGTGGCTCACGGACTACGGAATCGTTCATAAGGTGCCACGTGTTTCCGCTCTAAAGGCGCCGCTCTCGAGCTACGAAGACCTCTCGGGCTTCAAACTGTTCTGCATCGACACCGGCATCCTCGGAGCGCTCTCCGGTCTCTCTCCGGCCGTCGTTCTTAACGGATCCGCTGTTTTTACCGAGTTCAAAGGTTCGCTGACCGAACAATACGTCGCGCAGGAGCTTTTGCTCCAGGACAAAACTCCCGCGTATTGGTCCTCTACCTCTGGCAATGCCGAAACCGACTTTGCCATCGACCATGCGGGAACCGTGCTTCCGCTTGAGGTCAAGGCAGCAGAGAACCTTAAAGCGAAGAGTCTGAAAATAGCCTGCGAAAAATTCAAACTCGAGCGTTGCGTGAGGAGCTCCCTGGCGGCATATAGAGACGAGGGCATGCTCGTCAATATTCCGCTTTGGGAGATTGGGCAGATCGACAAGCTGGCATAGGCGCTGTGGGGACGCCCCGCAAGGACTGTCCCCAGGTGCCGGCTGTTGAGTTGCGGTGGAATAGGGACTGTTTGGTGCCCGAAAGGGCGATTGTAGTCCGTATTTCACCGCAACTTATTTAGAGGGCGCTGAGGCTGGGGGTCCAGGCGATGGTGGGAGTCGCGCCGTCGAGAACCTCGTTGATGGTGGCGACCATGCCGGCGAGTAGGCTGTTCTCGCTTACGGTGAGCGTGTCGTAGCCGCCGGCTCGCATGAGCTCGCGAATCACCACGGCGCCAGCGAGAATCACGCCCGCGCGCTTGGGCTGCACGCCCGGCAGCGCGGCGATGCCCTCCACGTCCAACGTGGACATGCGCTCGATAGCGGCCGAGATCTGCTCCATCGAAAGCTCGCGCAGGTGCACAAAGCTCGAGTCGTACGGCTCCAGTTCGTGGACCAGCGCCACGAGCGTGGTGACGGTACCGCCCACCGCAACGAGGCGCTCGGCGCGCTCAAAGTCGCTGGGCAGGCCCTCAAAATAGGCGGAGAACTGCTCGCCCGCCCACGCGGCGGCAGCCGCAAGCTTGTTCGTCGACGGCGGCAGTGCCGAGAAAAACCGCTCGGTCACGCGGCGGCAGCCGATGTCCAGCGAGCGCGTTCCCTCCAGCGCAAAGACTCCGCGCTCCGGCGCGTACACGCCCGTCGCGAGCTCCGTGGAGCCACCGCCCGAATCGGCGACGATAATGCGCTCGCCAGCAAAGTCGTGCGCCACGCCAAAAAATGTCAGGCGCGCCTCAACCTCTCCCGGAATCACCTGTGGCTCAAGCCCCAGATCGCGCAGTCCGCCCAGTAGCAGGGCGGCGTTGGACGCATCGCGCGCGGCGCTCGTGCACGTGGTGCAGACGCACGCAGCCCCAAAGGCACGGGCCTCGTCCACAAACATCCGACACGCAGCGAGCACGCGCTCAACGGCCGCCTCGCAAAAGCGCCCCGTCGCGTCCACGCCCTCGCCCAAGTCGGTAATCTCGGTATGCTTGGACGATTCCACGATCGCCCCGCCCTCGACCTGGGCCAGCACCAGCCGCGACGAAACCGTCCCCAGGTCAATCGCGGCCACCTTATATCGTTTGCAATTTGTCATTGCGGGCTCCCCTCCGGGCGCTACTCGCCTACTCGCCGCTGGACGCGACCGTCTGACCCTCGACGCCGTTAAATCCAAACAGCATATCGAGCGTCTTGATGTACCACGGTGCGTCCTTGCCGACCTCTTCGATCTCTTTGGCCACTTCGCTGGCATTCTTGGCGTTTGAGGACTTTTTGCTCGACGACGAATCCGAATCGCCGTCTAGGCCCTGCACTTCAATCCTCTTCTCGCCGGGCATCACCAGGCCCAGGTCCTCGGATGCCGCATCCTTGATGCCCTCCTCCGAGAGCAACTTGTCGACGCTTTTTTGCAGCTCATCATTGTATTGCTGGCGAATCTCGACCTGCTTGGCCAAGATATCGCTCGAGCGCTTTGCCACATACAGGTCGCGCACGGGGAAATACAGGCTCACGAGCACCAGGGCAACGACGATGCCGATGAATAGCCCTCGCTGAGGACCGTGGGTAAAGTCGTAGATCGCCTTGACCACCGCGTTGTCGTTGGCGTAGTGCATAAAGTCCGAGCCCGAAAGACGGTTCGAGGGCCTGCTCGACCTATCGTGCGTTTGAGCCGACGAGCGCTGAGCATGCAACGAACGTGCTGGGCGCACTGGTCCATCTGTCGAAGTATTCACTTGAGCATTGGGGCGCGAGGTACTTGTCGGGCGCTGCGTGGAGCGGTCGGCGCCGGCGTAGGCGGACCCACCGAGCTGCACCGTGCGCGCACGGCGAGGCGACGGCTCACGCGAACCGGCGGAATAGTACCTGTTGTCGTAAATCTGATCCATGTGCGCCTTGTGCGGTTGAGGTTTGTTTGCGCTAAGTATTCTAGTTATAGCACGAGCGCGCGCACCGCCTTCGCCAGCCTTTGCTCGACATAAAAAAGGCGCTGAGCCATACGGCCCAGCGCCCAATGGCGGCCATCAGAAGTGGAGCGGAGCCGAGTCAACCCCGCCCCCGCGAGCACCGCCTGTTTAGCGAATGTTGTAGAACGCGGCCTTGCCGGCGTAGCGCGCACTGCCCTCGAGCTCGTCCTCGATGCGGATGAGCTGGTTGTACTTGGCGATGCGATCGCTGCGGCACGGGGCGCCCGACTTGATCTGACCGGCGTTGACGCCCACGACCAGGTCGGCGATCGTGGAGTCCTCGGTCTCGCCGGAGCGGTGGCTCACGATGCAGGCGTAGCCGGCCTCCTTGGCGGTCTCGATAGCCTCGAGCGACTCGGTGAGCGTGCCAATCTGGTTGACCTTGACCAGGATCGCATTGGCGGCGCCCAGCTCGATACCCTTCTTAAGGCGCTCGGTGTTGGTAACGAACAGGTCGTCGCCCACCAGCTGCACCTTGTTGCCAATGCGGCGAGTAAGCTCGACCCAGCCGTCCCAGTCTTCCTCGGCCATGCCGTCCTCGATGGAAATGATGGGATAGGTGTCGACGAGCTTCTCCCAGTAATCGACCATCTGGGCACTCGTGTACTCAACACCCTCGCCCTTGAGCTCGTACATGCCGGTCTCGGCGTTGTAGAACTCGGTCGAGGCCGGATCCATGGCGTACATGAAGTCGACGCCGGGCTTAAAACCGGCCTTTTCCACGGCCTTGGTGATGTACTCAAACGGCTCGGCATTGGTCTTAAGGTTGGGGGCAAAGCCGCCCTCGTCGCCCACACCACCGCCCAGGCCAGCCTCGTGCAGCACGCCCTTGAGGGTGTGGTAGACCTCGGCGCACCAACGCAGGCCCTCGGCAAAGCTCGGGGCGCCCACCGGCATGATCATGAACTCCTGGAAGTCAACGTTATTGTCGGCATGCACGCCGCCGTTGAGAATGTTCATCATGGGCG
>USNX01000046.1 GCA_900556205.1 uncultured Collinsella sp. | reverse complement strand
CCGTCAAGAAGGGCGGCGTCATGGCCAGCTCCAGCGTGGGCGGTCTCTCGGGCGCCTTTATCCCCGTGTCCGAGGATGCCGGCATGATCGCCGCCGTCGAGGCCGGTGCGCTTTCGCTCGAGAAGCTCGAGGCCATGACCTGCGTGTGCTCCGTCGGCCTGGACATGATCGCCATCCCCGGCGACACCCCGGTCGAGACCATCGCCGGCATCATCGCCGACGAGATGGCCATCGGCGTCATCAACAACAAGACCACGGCCGTCCGCGTGATTCCCGCCATCGGCAAGGGCGTGGGCGACTGCGTCGAGTACGGTGGCCTGTTCGGCCGCGCACCCATCATGCCGGTGAACCCCAACGCCGGCACCGTGCTTGCCCACCGTGGCGGACGCTTCCCGGCACCGTTGAACTCGCTCAAGAACTAGCTGAGGGGGACGGGCGAGGAGCCCCGGGGAGGGCAAATATATAAGGTCGCCTGCTCGGACAGTCCTGACTCGCGCGGAGAGCACATTAAGTGCTCTCCGGCTCGTGCGGAACTCGCGATCGACCTTATATATTTGCCCTCCCCGGGGCTCCTCGCACAACGGGACCTCAGTTGGATTCTATCCCGTATGGCAGTCGCTTCGCTCCTGCCCGCCTTGGTTGTAAGGGCGGTTTGGCGTTGGAACGGTTCTTTCTGATATATGCTGGTTGCGGCTCTTCTTTTGGGAGGAGTCGCTTTTTTGTTGCTAGGAGGTTGGCCCGTGGTTGATGGGGATGCTCACTCTGAGCTCCTTTCTGCTGATTGGAATCAGGAATGGATGCAAATGCAGGCAGCTCGACATCGAGCTGATGATTCTTTTGAGTGGGATAAAAGGGCTCGGCATTTTCGGCCGTTGGAGACTGCCCCTTATGCTCGGGATTTTATAAAGCTGTTGGCGCTTGAGCCCGGTGAATCGGTGCTGGATATGGGATGTGGGGCTGGGTCGATTGCTATTCCGCTTGCTCAGGCTGGACATCCTGTGATTGCTGCTGACTTTTCCCCTGCCATGTTGGGCACGCTTGATGCTGGCATTGAGTACTATGGACTCGAGGATCGTATTACGCCGCTTGAGCTTGCTTGGGATGATGATTGGGATTTGGTTGGACCGATCGCAAAAGCGGTAGATGTTGCCTTTGCCAGTCGTTCTGTCACCACGACCAACCTAAAAGGTGCACTTGCCAAGCTTGATCGTACGGCTCGTCGGCGTTGTGCTGTCACGATGGTCGCCAACTCCAGCCCGCGCTATGATCTGCACCTGATGAACGCCATCGGTGCCTCGGTTACCTGCAGTAATGGCTTTGTGTATGCCTTTAACATCCTTATTCAGATGGGTGCGTTGCCGCAGGTTACATACTTTGAATCGCCTCGTCGCGATACCTTCGATAGCCTTGAGGCGGGCGTAGCGGACTTTTCTCGCATACTTGAGCATGGCAACGAGGATAAGATCGACCGCCTGCGCGACTACATCGCCCAGCACATGATCGAGAACCCCCATGCCGGCGAGCCGGGCTCCAAGGGCGTGCCGCAGGGGCGCTATATGCTCGACCATATCCGCAAAGTTCGCTGGGCGTTTATTGCATGGGAGCCGGTCTCTGCGTCCCGCCCGTAGCCCATCTATAGCACGTATCGTCCACCCGCCCGGCATCCGCATTCTTTTTGAACTGGGCAAACGCGCTCCACACCGCGCCGTTCCTGCGCTATCGTGGGACAGCTCACGTAGATTAAGGCCCCGTCGCGGGGCGCCCCATACATAGAAAGCGAGAACCCATGGCACTGACAGGAGCCCAGGTCAAGCAGCTTCGCAGCATGGCCCATCACCTCAACCCCGCCATCATTATCGGCAAGTCCGATGTCAACGAGGGCACCGTCGAGCAGACGGTCGCCTACCTGGAAAAGCACGAGCTCGTTAAGTGCTCCGTGCTCGATGGCTCCAGTCTTTCCGCCCGCGAGGCCGCCGAAGAGCTCGCTGAGCGCTGCCACGCCGAGGTCGTCCAGGTCATCGGCCGCAAGTTCTCGCTGTATCGCGAGTCCTCGCGCAAGGACATCGAGAAGATCAAGCTCGTCTAAGAGCCAATGATCCGGCAAGCCAACACATAGCAAGCATACGGGTGCCCAAGTACTTCGGGCGCCCGTTTTTTATCGCTCGACCAGCACGCGATTGAGCCGCCCCTCCACCAAACGCTCGTATAGACGCCGCGTCTCGGGCTCGGGCACGCCATTGACCTGCTCCCTCAGATGGTGCATATGCCCGCTGTACAGCTCGACGATATCGCGCCGTCGCCCCGCCGCACTGTAGACGCGCATGGCGCAGCGCACCATATCCTCACGCGCCGTTTCCTGCCGAAGCCCCGACTCCGCCAGCCAAATCGCCGACTGCAGATCGTTTTCTTCTAGAGCAGCATTTGCTCCCTTAATCATGCAATCGATGTACTTTGACTGCATAATGCGTCGCATACGCAAAAAGTAGGTGGGATTACAGCCATTGGGAACATACAGCGGTCCGGCATAAAGCTGCTCAATCTTAAGGCACAGTTCAACTAAATGGGGCCCGCGTGCACCCGTGCGATTTCCCAAAACCTCGCGGCTTATCTGGTCAAACAGCCGTACATCGGTCTTGACGTAGTCGCCGTTGAGTCCGATGCATTCATTTTGGATGAGCACACACGACTTGCCATCCGGCGTCGGTCCCAAAGCCGACCGCAAGCGCGATATCGTCGAGTACAGGTTGTTGCGAGCGCTATTGAACTCGGCATGGGGCCACAGCTCCATGGCCAGCGTCTCACGATCGACGAGCGCATCCATGCCCAGCGCAAGCCGCTCGGCAAGTGTCGCCGCCTTCTTGCGGCGCCACATTTTGTCCGTGATGGGAAACCCGTCGCGCTCGGCGCGAAACGCGCCAAACATGCGAATCTCGATATGGTCGATGGTATCAACGGCTTCAACCTCGCCAGCCTGGAACAGGCGCTCGCCCTCCCCTTCCAAATCGTCGCGCAACGAGTACCGCGACAGCTCGCGCACGGGAAGCTTCTTGCGTATCCTGCCCGCCGGCTCGCCCAGACAATGCATGGCAAGGCGCGCAAAGAGCCGATACGATGGCTCTAGAATCCCCGCACGATTCATGGACATCCAGGCCGCAAGATCGCTATCTCGCCCCGCGCAAGCCAAATGCAGCGCCACCATCCAGGCTTCTGCGCCACCAACCTGCGTCTGGCTTATATCGAGTAGCTCCGCTTCCTCGCGCACCGAAACCATCGAGGTGTTACGCAGATATGCCGCGCGCTCCAGCAGCAATGCGTTATCGCGCATGTACGCAATCGACTCCTCGGCAAGTTTGAGCACTTGGACCGCACGGAACTTTGCATTAACCGGCCGTCCCTCTGTCAGCGACTGCCAGCCTTCTAGCAACAGGCCAAACAGCTGAATCTGGTTGTCGCGCATGCGCACGGCAAAACGATCGAGCTCGTTGAACGCCGCGTCGTCGGTTACCGGCAAGCCGGAAAGGAGCCGCCGTGCCGCCAACACCATGCGCACCCAGATAGCCATCGCCTTAAGCCCACGTACGTCGAGCGCCTCCCGCACCACCGTCATCTCGTCGTCGCGCTCGTCGGTTCCCGCAAACGACCCGTCAAAGAGCTCCACCAGCATGCTATCGGCCCGTATAACAATCCCCGCGATATCGAGCTCACAGTCGTAGGCCTTGCTCGTTTTGAGCTGCTGTAGAACGCCGCCGTCATCTCCCCGCTCGGTCAGGCAGCGCTTGACCTCGATATGCGCAGACAACATAACGAGTGCGGTATGGGACGTCTCTATTTCTGGCACGGCCAGGTTCGTAGGAAGCCCAAGTCCGTTGTCCCCGTAGCAAACAGCCGTCAGCGTCTGGGCCACCCTCCATGAAACTGGGTCTATTTCGCAGGCCGCCCGTTCGCCCCCGCGCTCGATGACCGATGCCATATAGCGAGCGAGCTTTGTATTGGACACGCTGACCGCTGCCAGATATACGCCGAGCGCCTCGGCAGGCGTTGGCTCTGGAGCCGGATCGTCGGCATCGATCGTGCCCAGCGCCGCTCGGCAGATATCGGCCCCGTGCCCCGTCAGAGCCAGATCGACCCCATACTGCCCAGCAAGTTCAAGGACCGCCTCACGGTCCAAAAAGGCGTCCGCCAGGCCCATCGCCGTATCGCATCTACCCGCCTTAAGCAAAATCCGGGCCGCCCTCGGAACAAGTTCGGGGCGAATCTCGGCCACCAACTTACGCAAACGCAAGCGTCCGTTATCCTCCGTGCCCAGACACGTAAAGCTCCGCTCGGCGGGATCCAAGCCAAAGATCGGGTAGTCGCGTACAAAGTAGGACTGGTCGACCATCGACAGCCTTACCCCGCAAGCCTCGAGTTCTGCGATATTGCCCTCGCCCATCAAAACCATGAGACATGCCACGCAAAACAGCGCATTATTGTCGAGTGAAGCCAGATCGACAAGTGCCGCGCCATATACGTTGACAATCTCGTTTTCGAGCAGACCGGCTACGTCGCCTTGGCCATACAGACCCGTCTGCAATGCCGAAACGAGCTCGGGCACGCCCTGCGTGAGCTGATAAAAGTCGAGCGATGTGCTGATCGAAAACGCCGATGCCCACGCCGAATACTCATAGGCATGCACCTTGAGCATCTGCGCATTGATCTTAACCGAATCGCCCAGCCCATGAATCAGCTGACGATTTGAAGGACGGCAGGAGATAAAGACCCCTATCCCCATAGCGCGCAGGCCGCGAATCCTGTCGATGAGGTCTTCGGTATCGTGCTGATCGAGGTTTGGCACATTATCAATCGCGATAAGGGAGTGCGGTTTGTCTTTGAGTTCTTCGGCAACCACCTCGAGCTGCATAAACACCTCGCGCCCAATGGCGCGATCGGCCTCGATAATCCGCACGGGGCCTCGCGTCGGGTCGCATTTAACCTCATGGGTGTACTGAAGCAGCACCGAGGTCTTCCCAAACCCGTCGGGCGCATAAAGAACCACGATGCCGGCCTTTCGGCCCTTGGCGATAAGCTCATTCATCAAGCGTTCGCGTCGCACCATATAGCCTCCGCCCAGCGGCATCAGCTCGAGGTCGTCTATACCGCTCAAATCGTTTACCATGCCCGCTCCTCAACTCGACCGTATGGACACTGTAGCCGCAAGACCATACAAGCCGCGCTATGAATAGAGCAACCTTGTGTTTTAGGTTGTCTTTTGGTACGCAAGCGGCAAGTTTTTGTACAGCGAGGGCCGATTGTTATTAATCCCCCGACTAATCGGTCTTTAAGCAGGTAAATGAGCTTGTCAGCTTGTCCCATCTAAGCGGCAGTGTAACGCAGATGAACAAGGTTCAGCCATGTCATTCAACTCGCCTAGCACCCGCTACCGTCTACGACCTTCTAGTGGCATTTTTGCATAGAATCTGGTATAGAATGAATCAAGCTGTTGGACATCCGACATTCGTCAAGCTTGCGGCAAGATTTTGGTCAAGTGGACAGAAAGGGATAACAAAAAGGCCCCCGCAAAGCGGAGGCCTTAGGCAAGGCTATGTCGAGCTGCAGGATTCGCGCTACTCGCAGAGCGAAAGGGCGGCCTCGTCGGCAACGACAACGCAGTTGGTGTGCAGCTGCAGGATCGAAGCCGGGCACTCGGGCGTAACCGGACCATAGCACATGTCATGCACGGCCTGAGCCTTGGCCTCGCCATTGGCGACGACCAGGATCATGCGGGCATACATGATGGTCTGGGTACCCATGGTGTAGGCCTGACGGGGAACATCGTCGATGCTGTCGAACAGGCGGCTGTTGGCCTGAATGGTGCTCTCGGTGAGGTCGACGCAGTGCGTGCCCTTGGAGAAGTGGTCATCGGGCTCGTTGAAGCCGATGTGGCCGTTGTTGCCAATACCGAGCAGCTGCAGATCCGGGTAACCGGCCTCGGCGACGATCTTGTCGTACTCAGAGCAGGCAGCGGCGGCGTCGGGGTTGGAACCGTCGGGCACATGCGTGTTGTTCAGGTCGATGTTGATGTGATCGAAGAAGTTCTCACGCATGAAGTAGTGATAGCTCTGGGGATCGTCGTGCGAAAGGCCGCGATACTCGTCCAGGTTGTAGGTGCTGACCTCGGCAAAGTCGACGTCGCCCTTCTCGTACCAAGCAGCGAGCTGCTTGTAGGCACCGATCGGGGTGGAGCCGGTGGCAAGGCCCAGCACACAGTCGGGCTTGAGGATAACCTGCGCCGAGATGATATTGGCGGCCTTGCGGCTCATATCCTCGTAGTCTTTAGCTTTAATGATCTTCATTACGCGTCCTTTCTCGTACAAGAGAGGCAAGGCTCCCTTACAAGCACTTGCCCGCGGCCCGCGTCGGCCGCAACCAACGTGTGCGGCCACCAGGGCGAGGTCGCGTAATGTATGTGTCTCGTGTCTAACCGCGTCGAGGCCCCTGCCCGTCCACGGTGACCCAAAGCCTTTTAGCTTCGGACAAATCCCATCTTGCCACGGAGGGCGTCCTCTTTCAAGGGCGCCCTCCGTAAACGTGTTTGAATTGTAGGCTAATGGCCACGTGCACTTGCTAGCGCTCGCGAGCAACGATGAGCTGGTCCATCTCTTCGACATGCACGCCAACGGAGCCCTTGATGCTCGAGAACTCAACGGAGTTGCACACCAAGATGGGAACCGTCACATCGTAGCCCTCGGCAGCAATTGCCTCGCGATCGAACTCAATGAGTACATCGCCCTTATGGACGATGTCACCCACTTGCGCATGTACGGTAAAGTGCTTGCCCTCGAGCTGAACGGTATCCAAACCAACGTGAATGAGCACGTCCAAGCCATCGACCGTGTTAAGCGCAACGGCGTGTCCCGTGGGAAAAATAGCCTCGACCTTGGCATCAGCCGGCGCGATCACGCGCGTTCCGGTGGGCTGAATCGCCACGCCCTGGCCCAAAAGGCCGGTAGCAAACGTCTGATCGTTTACCTCGGAGAGCGGAATAACGTCACCCGAGATGGGAGCATCCAACGTAAGGACTCGACCACGCATACCAAAAGACCTTAGGACTTTAGTGAACATGCTCCCCCTCGGACATACCGATCAACCAAAATAACCTTAACAGTTTACCACTTGGCACCCGTTTTTGACCATTAGGGAAGTTCGCGCTTGACAACCTCGACGATGTCGTCGACAACGCGCTGGGTCAGCTCGTGCGTCTCGGCCTCGGCCATCACGCGGACCAGCGGCTCGGTACCGCTCGGGCGCACCAGAATGCGGCCGCGGCCGTCAAGCTCCTTCTCGGCAGCAGCAACGGCGTCCCAGATGGGCTGGCAATCGTCCAGACCAGCCTTGTTGTCGGAATGCACGTTGACGAGTACCTGCGGGTACTTCTTCATGATGCCGGCAAGATCGGTGAGGGTACGACCGGTGCGCTTGAGCACGGCCAGCAGTTGCAGAGCCGTCACCAGGCCGTCACCGGTGGTGTTGTGCTCCAGGAAGATGATGTGGCCGGACTGTTCGCCGCCGATGACGGCGCCGTCCGCGAGCATGCGCTCCAGAACGTAGCGGTCGCCCACGGCGGTCTGGACCATCTCGAAGCCCTGCTCCTTCATAGCGATGGAGAAGCCCAGATTGCACATGACGGTCGAGACGATCTCGGAGTTGGCGAGCTTGCCGCGAGCGGCGAGGTCGGAACCGCAGATAGCCAGGATGTAGTCGCCATCGATCTCGTTGCCCTCGCTGTCCACGAACAGTACGCGGTCGGCGTCGCCGTCGTGGGCCAGACCGATATCAGCATGGGTGCGCAGCACGAGCTCGCGCAGGGGCTCGAGGTGCGTAGAGCCGCACTCGACATTGATGTCGGTGCCGCAATAATCGGTGTTGATGGCATGGACCGTGGCACCCAGGCGCTGCAGCGCGGCGGGCGTAGTCTGGCAGGAAGCACCGTGACCGCAGTCGACGGCAACGACCAGGCCATCGAGCCTCAGGCCATCGAGCGTATCGATGGCGT
>USNX01000045.1 GCA_900556205.1 uncultured Collinsella sp. | reverse complement strand
CTGCTCGGCTTCGGCAGCAGCGGAAAGCTTGTGCTCGGCGTCGGCCGCGGGAGCCTTTACCTTGTTAAAGAGTTTCTGAACGGCACCGGCCGCAGGATCGGTCACGCTCGACACAGCATTGCTAGCCTCGGCCATGCTGCCCGTAACCTCGGAAATGTCGCGAACCACGGCTTCGACCTCTACGAGATTGGAGGTAAGTGCGTCGACGGCGGTCTTGCTCGACTTGAGGAGCGGCTCAACCTGCGCCAGCGCGGGGGTGAGCTCATCGACGGCGCCATCGAGCTTTGCCACCACGGGCTGAGCCTCGGCGATGGTGTTATTGAGATCGCTTACGGTCTTGTCGAGCGAATCAACGACGTTGCGGGTCTTGCGCAGCGTGAGCGCGAGCTCGATAACAGCCCACACGCCGGCAACGGCGAGCAGAAGCAGGGCGATTTGAATGGGACTCATACAAGCCTCCCGAAGGAATTGAAATACAGACGCTGTTCATGGTACCCCAAAGGGGACCGAACATGCCAAGAGCAGCAACGTGGGACAAAATTATCAGCAGCTACTTCGGTGCATTCCCGCTGCGGTCGCGTTCGCTTTGCTCTACGCGCCACTCTTCCCAGCCGCGCCCGGCAGGCTGCCAGAACGCACCGCGCTCCAGCCCCTCGGGCAAATAGCGCTGATCGACCCAGCCTTCGGGATAATCGTGCGGGTATTTATACACACCGTAGTCGTCACTGCCTGGGCGATGGCGATCGCGCAAATAACTCGGCACCTCGCGAAGCCCACTAGAATGGATATCGGCCAGCGCCGCATCGATCGAAGCCTCACACGCGTTGGATTTTGGCGCCAAGCAAACATAGAGTGCAGCCTGAGCAAGGTTAATGCGGCACTCGGGATAGCCAATGACCTCGGCAGACTTAAACGCGGCATGCGCCACCAAAAGCGCCTGCGGGTCGGCGTTGCCAACATCCTCAGAAGCGTGAATCATAATACGGCGAGCGATAAACTTAGGATCCTCCCCAGCATCGATCATGCGCGCAAGCCAATAGATCGTGGCATCGGGGTCACTACCGCGCATAGACTTAATAAACGCACTGATGATGTCGTAGTGCATGTCGCCGTTTTTGTCATACGTAAAGCCGCGACGCGGGTTGGCGATCTTCACGTCATCCACGGTGATGGGATAGCGCTCCCCCGCCACGGGCGCTGGCGTTCCCTCGGTATCGGGACGCGTGACGGCAATCTCGCTCGCCAGCTCAAGTGTCGTCAGGGCCGAGCGTGCATCACCCGCGGCCAGCGTACAAATGGTCTTGACCGTATCCTCATCGGCCGAGAACTTACCGTTCAGACCATGTGGTGCCTCAAGCGCACGTTTAATAAGCGTGGCGATATCCTCATCCTTCAGATGCTCAAGTTCCACCACACGACCACGCGAGAGCAACGCCGAGTTAACCTCGAAGTACGGGTTCTCCGTCGTAGCGCCAATCATAATGACGGTACGGTTCTCAACTGCATGTAGCAGGGCATCCTGCTGCGACTTAGAGAAGCGGTGAATCTCATCGATGAATAGAATGGTGCGGCGGTCGTACGTATTCAGGCGCGTCTTGGCCTCATCAATCACGCGACGCAGGTCCTTCACGGTACCCGTGACGGCGCTGACCTCGATAAACTCGCTCTTGGTATGGTTGGCGATAATGTGGGCCAGCGTCGTCTTGCCCGTACCGGCAGGCCCGTACAGAATCACGCTCGAAAGCACATCGTGCTCGATCGCAGCACGCAGCCACGAGCCCTTACCGACGGCCTTTTGCTGACCCACGTACTCGTCGAGCGAATTGGGACGCATGCGCACCGCGAGCGGCGCATTTTTAAAGGAACGCTCGCGCGTCGAGACAGAAAAAAGGTCGTCCATAGCCATCCCATGCATCAATCAAAAGCTTTGTTCGTCAACAGTATACCGAAAAGATACGAACTACCGTTCGTTAATATAGGTACGGTGCGGAAACTCCAGACCAGGGAATAACTTGCTCGTCAGCTCGCAAAAATAACCGTCCGTCATGCTCGCGATATAATCCACCACGGCTTGATCCTTGTCGTCCTGCCAGGCATAGGTGCGATCATAGTAGGAAAGCTGCTGCTCAATGCGCGAAATATGGTGCTTAAAGATGTAAGAGGACTCGTCGCCACTGTTTAGATCCCGCAGGCAACGGTCGTAGAGCTTTTCGAAAGCCTCGCGCAGCTCCGCCTCGGAATCGCCCTCGATACCGCCCTTACTGTAAATCTTCTCGTAATTCTCCCGCTTGGCCCGGCGGATTTCCTCAAACAGGTCCTCGCTCATCTCGATGCGCGGCTTACCATAGCTGTGCTCAACGATATCGATGGAGGCATGCGTGAGGATCCAACTGTTGTAAGCACCGCCCCGGCCATCATCAAAAGCGTCAGGCGAAAGCAGGCCCGCCGCGATCGCATCCTGACGGTCACGACCGACGTAGGCAAGAATATCCGAGATGCGAACGACGCAGCCCTCGAGCGTCATGGGACGCAGATGCTCAATTGCGCTATAGCCCGTGGCAATGCAACCCTCAACCGTCTGGTCAAACTGGTCAAAGGAGCCCGTGTCCGAGAGCTCAAACACACGCTGCTCGTACTCGCCGTTATGGCATAGCACGCCGTCGAGCGTCTGGAGCGACACGTTGCGGCCATACAACGCGTCGAGCACGCGGACCGACTGCACGTTATGGAAAAAATAACGCCCCGTACGCTCATGAAAGATATCGTTGAGGAAGCGCTCGCCGGCATGGCCGAAAGGCGTGTGTCCCAGGTCGTGACCCAGGCCAATCGCCTCGATCAGATCGCAATTGAGCCCCAGGGCGCGACCGATATCGCGCGCAATGCGGGAGACGAGCTGCACGTGCAAACCGCGGCGTGAAAGATCATCATTGCTACGGAAGCTAAAGACCTGCGTTTTGCCTGCATAACGGGTGTACGCCGGAAGATGAAGTATCTTTTCGGTATCGCGCATAAACGCCGGACGCATAAGCGTGCCTTTGTCGGCGGCGCGATCAATACGACGAATGACCTGATCGTCGTTGCAACGATACGGGTTGACATGCCCCGAAGCACGATCGGCGGCAATGCGCTCGACAAGTTCGGGCGACAACGCCGAGGGAATACGGTCCATGCGCGCCTTAATGACGGCCGTTTCTTGATTAATTGCCATGGCATGCTCCTTAAGAAGGATGCGCAATCGGTTACAAAGTGCAGCCCACGACCTCGATTATGGCAAAAATCGGCACCAAAAACGGGAGCAATGGCAGAGAGCGCGATTTCGTGATGAGGCAGGAGAGGGCAAGAACCAGGAGCGCAGCGGCAAATGCCACGATGCCACCCATAGGGTCGAGCGTGCAAAGCGCGAAAAGTGCCTTAGCATCTCCCATGCCGATGCCCGGGGTTTGGCGAAGACGACGCCAGAGGGACTCAGTCAGCACGAGAGCAAGATACACGATGACGGCAAGACCTGCGTGGTCAAGCGCTGTGTTCAAACCGAGATCGAACCAAACACCCGCTAACGCCGCCACCGCACACGCGCCGGCAAGCGAATTCGGGAACCGCCGATCACGAGCATCGATAACGGCGCCAGCAATAGCAAACAACCAAAACGGGATATAGACCATCGAACGCCTCCTCGAGTTACATCGCAAAAACAAAAACCACCACAAAGGTGCCTGTCCCCTTTGTGGTGGTTTTGGTGGTGATTATTTGGCGCCTTGCATGACCTCGTCAAGGGTGACGTTGACGGCGTGCTGCGTCGGCACCCAGTCGACCTTCAGGAACAGCGCAGCCACCGTGATGGGGATATAGCTGAACATAAAGATCGGGAAGGTAAACAGGTTAGTCACCAGACGCCACTTTTGCGCGCAGTGAATGTGCTTGTACTCAAAGATAGTCGTGAGCAGCGCCAGGATAAAGAACGTCTGATACATCATGGCGAAGGTCATAATGAGCGAAGCGGCGCACGCCTGCATCTCGACTTCGGTAGCCAAGAAACCATGCGAAAGACCGCCCGCGATCAGGAACGTCGCGTTGGCGAGCATGGAGATCAGGGACAGCAGCATGCCCGGAGCGATGGTCATAAACATGTCGTACGCGGCAAAGCGATGATAGCGGAACGTCGATTTGACAAGATGCTTGCCATAGGTAAAAAAGACCTGGTAGAAGCCCTTGGTCCAGCGCATACGCTGCTTCCAGGATGCCTTGAACGTCACGGGTTGCTCGTCAAAGAACTCCGCAGGCGCATAACCGATGCGAATGCCGTGAATGGCGCAGAACGTGGTGAACTGAATATCCTCGGTCAGCGTATGGAACTGCCAACCGTGCATGCCCTCGATAACGCTGGCGGAGATGAGGTAGCCCGAACCAGAGACAGCGCAAGAAGTCTTGCAGATGTTGCGCGCGTTATTGAGAAAGCGCGCCTCGCGCAGGTACCAAGTAGCATTAGCTGCCGAGATCCACGAGCTGCCAAAATTCTTGGAGTTACGATAGCTCGTGACCACATGGAAGCCCTGGTCAAAGGCATCGTTCATCTTGGAGACGTAATCGCGGGAGATGACGTTATCGGCATCGAAGATAAAGTAGCCCTCAAACGTGTCGGGATACTCGTTGAGAATGCGATCGAAACCAAAGTCCATGACCCAGCTCTTGCCCTTTCGGGCCAGGTCATTGCGCTCGTAAACAATGGCACCGGCCTCGCGTGCGAGCTGCGCGGTGTTGTCGGTGCAGGCATCGGCGACCACAAAGACCTCGATAAGCTCGGACGGATAATCCTGGTCCTTGATGGAGCGTACGAGATTGGCAATTACGGCTTCCTCGTTATGCGCAGCAATGAAGAAGGCATAGCGGTGAAGTTTTTTGGCCTTGGGAGGCGCGACCTCGCCACGAAGAGCGCCAATGACAAAGAAGACCACCTGGTACAGAAAGCAGACCGTGAGCAGCGTGACAACAATCTGGTTGAAGATCACGATGGGTGTGTTGGTTTGTAAAAAGGCGAGCATGCAGGCTCCCGAGAACGCGTTACGTAAACAACCGTATATCTTACCGCAGGCTTACCGAGTTCAAGAAACCACCTAATACTGGCTAGGCTTCGAGCAGACCGAGCTGCGGAACGATTTCGTCGCCGGCAGCGGTGCGGCCAAGCGAGCGCGGGGCCAGGTCGTCAAGAACCGCGGCGAGATCCCACGGTAGCTCGTCGCGGCACTCAATGCGCTCCCCCGTCACGGGATGGTCGAATGCAACACGCCAGGAATGAAGGAATTGCCTGGTCAGACCTTGATCGGCGCGTGCATCGCACTTGCCGTAGAGCGGATCGCCCACGCAGGCGTGGTTGATATGGCGCATATGCACGCGAATCTGATGTGTGCGGCCCGTAAACAGGTGGCACTCGACGAGCGTATAGCCGTCGTCAAAACGCGTGGAATCGAAGCGCTCGAGGACCTTAAAGGTCGTAATGGCCTGGCGCGCGAAAGGATCGTCCGAAACCGCCATCTTGACACGGTCACGCGTAGAACGGGCAATGCCGGTGTTAATGGTGCCCTCATCCATAGCGATATGTCCGTGAACGAGCGTGATATAGCGACGATCGAGCGTGCGCGTGCGAATGAGATTTTGGAGCGCGCGCTGCGTGTCGTCGTCTTTTGCCGCAAGCATGAGGCCCGAGGTATCGCGATCCAAACGATGCACGATGCCGGGGCGGTCCTCACCCTGCACGGTACCCAGATGGTCAATGCCGCAGTGGTAGACCAGAGCGTTCGCAAGCGTGCCGCTCTCGTGGCCATGGGCGGGATGACACACCAGGCCGCGCTGCTTGGAGAGCACGATGAGGTAGTCGTCCTCGTAACGGATATCGAGGGGGATGGCCTCGGGAATCACATCAGTGGGATCATGCGGCTCGGGCAGGTCGACCGAGATGCGGTCACCGGAGCGCACAGCATATTTTTTTGATAGGCAGGTCTCGCCGTTCACGATTACGGCGCCGCCCTCGATCAGATGCGCGCAGGCAGAGCGCGTGGGGCAGCCGTCGTTGGCACCCAGAAAGGCGTCGAGACGCTGGCCAGAGCAATCGTCGGCAACAAGAATATGGATGTCGGCCATTAACGCTCATTCCTTTCGCGAATCTTGCGGGCACGCTCCCCACGCTGCTTGGCTTTGCGCTTGGCGCGGGCCTCATCACGGGCATTGAGCTCGGCAGTCGCATCGACTTCGCGGGCCGCAGGGCTCAAGAACATGTAGCCGATGAGGGCAAGCACAACGCCTACGGTGATGCCAATATCGGCCACGTTAAAGACGGGAAAGTCGATGAAGGTGGTGGCAATAAAATCGGTCACAAAGCCAAAAGCCAGGCGATCGATCGCGTTGCCAATGGCGCCACCCACGACCATAGCCATGCCCACAACCTCCAAGCGAGCAAGCTGGGGCGTGCGAAGCAAGTACACGGCAATGGCGACAATGACCGCAAGCGCCAGCAAAGCGAACGCAACGCCATGCCCCTCGCCCATGCTAAAGGCAGCACCGATATTACGGACAAACATAAAGTCAATGACACCGGGGATGACGGTCACATGCAAAGCGTCGCCCACGGCACGAACCGCAAGCTTGGTCAGCTGGTCAAGAAGCAGCACAACCAGCGCCACCCCACCAGCAACACCCAACCGCCAACGCAAAGGCGGCGTCATACCCCCAGCACGACCCAAATCAATCCCCTACCCTCAAGAACATCGAATTCCGTTTAACGCAATTAACCATCTTATATTGCCACACGCAGAGCGCACGACATATTCGCTAACGCCAGATAAATAACCAGCATAAAAAGAAAGCGGCATTCCGAAAAACAGAATGCCGCTTTTATTCAGCGGAGCAAATGGGCCGAAGGCGTCCAAATTCTCCCAATAACTAAAATGCCGAGTTACCGTGCCTTAAAGGGCATTCGCGCAGCGCTTGCAGATATGCGCGTGGCCGTTGTACTCGCCGACGGTGGTGCGGTAGTTCCAGCAACGGTCGCAGCACTCGCCCTCGGCTGCCTCGATGGCAACGGAGAGTTCCTCGCCCTGGGTCAGCTCAACATCGGAGACGATGTAGAACTCGGCCAGGTCGACGGCCTTATCACCGGTCAGCAGCGCGTACATCTCGGCGGGAACGACCGCCTTGACGCGGACCTGCTGGCTCTTAGTGAAGGTACCGGCGGAGCGGGCATCCTCAAGGGCCTTGGTCACGGCGCTACGGAGCTCGAGTGAAGCCTCGAGCACGCCCTCAAACTCATTGGCCTCGTCGAACGTGATGGGCGACTTGTACCAATCGAGCAGCGCGGCGTACTTCTGGTGGTCGACACAGCCGGCGGGCGCATAGGCCATGGCCTCGTCGACCGTATAGGACAAGATCGGCTGCAGGTCGCGCATGAGCATCGAGAAGAGCTCGGCGAGCACGGTCTGGGCGCTGCGGCGCTCGAGCGAGCCGGGCTTGTCGCAGTACAGACGGTCCTTCAGGGCGTCGAGGTACACATTGGAAAGCTCGGTAACCACGAAGTCGTAGAGCGCACGGTAGGCGCGCGGGAACTCGTAGCTGGCGTAGGCATCGTCGACCTCGGCCTGGACCTGGGTCAGACGGGCGACCATGAGCTTGTCGAGCGGCAGCAAGTCGGCAAAGGCGACGCCGTCGGTCTCGGGCTCAAACTGACCCTCGAGCTCGGAGAGCAGGAAGCGCAGCGTGTTGCGGAAACGACGATAGGCATCGGACGTACGAGCAAGGATCTCGTGGTCGATGGAGACGTCAGAGCTGGTGTCGACGGAGGCAACCCACAGACGGATGATGTCAGCGCCCATCTCGTCGCAGACCTTATTGGGGTCGATAACATTGCCGAGCGACTTGGACATCTTGCGGCCCTGGCCGTCGAGCGTGAAACCCTGCGAGACGACCGCCTTGTACGGAGCATGGCCGTTGGCACCCACCGAGGTGAGCAGCGAGCTCTGGAACCAACCGCGGTGCTGGTCGGAGCCCTCGAGGTACACATCCGCCGGATACTCCAGCTCGGGACGGTACTCGCAGACGGC
>USNX01000044.1 GCA_900556205.1 uncultured Collinsella sp. | reverse complement strand
CAGGTTCACAGCGCAGTTTCTCAGGGCTCGCATATATAGGAAGACTTGATTGGCAATCGATTTTAATGAAGTCGGCAGCGCATGTCAGAGTTTTCAACAAATTTAACATGCCACCCTTTATATCCGCACGCGCGTAATTCAACTCATAAGGACCGGCTATCCCTTGCCTGTGACACAATCTCAAACGCACAGAACAGAATCATCAGTCCAATCATCGCATAAGAGGCAGCCGAACCTTCAAGCACTATTCCACAAAGAACAATCTCCGCGCCGCCAATAAGAACTGTTATCAGGCGCTCTGCCTTTTTGCTCTCGCCGCTCGCATAAAAAGGCGGCAAAGCGCACAAGATCACATATAGCCCGGGAAGGGAATACAGGATCGATAGTCCAAGCCCCCCATCAACCGCAGTGCTTTGCGTAAGAATCAACTGAACCCAAACGGCAATTATCACTGAGCAGGTTGTCGATAAAAGAAGACTAGAAATATAGCACGCAACAAAGTCCCGTCGCATTCGAGCAGAGAAATCCGCGAACTCTCTTCGCCGCGTGGAAACAATAAGGTACACAGAAATTGCAATAGAACCAATCAGAGAAAACAGCGGAACAACCAGCAATTCAAGCTTATTACCCCATCGATCAACCACACCCCCACTCCAGTGAGCGGGAATTGTATCAGGGAGGACTGACCAAGCCGCCCATAGAATCAGAAATGGAAGAATAGAGAGGATGAAAGATGATAACACTGCAGTAATTTTATTTGAGGCTCTCATCGATTCCGCATCTCCTTGCGCGCCCACATTCCACTCCGCCTTAAATCAAGTATACGTTTTGAGACCGGCAAGCTGATGCCGGCTCGAGGACAGCGGCCCGGTGCACCGGACCGATCGATAGCGGTCTCAGGTTCACAGCGCAGTTTCTCAGGGCTCGCATATATAGGAAGACTTGATCGGCAATCGATTTTAATGAAGTCGACAGCGCATGTCAGAGCTTTTAACAAACCGCAGGTAAATCCGTGTACCAAAAATTGGTACACGGATTTACCTGCGATGTTCATGCTTGGTCAAAAGCCCATCAAGCGATATATCCATCATTTTAATGCGCGCGCCTGAGCTTTTGGCTGAAGTGGCAGTCCGACCGCCGGCAGGCGGCCACGTTATGTCCAAAGGTCACGCCTACTCCCAGTGCCCGGCTACGTCGACGACCCAGTGCTGCCCGTCGAGTTCTTGCCGCAGAGCTACATCAGGGACGTCTTATTGGGGGACGACCACATGGAACCCCGGGAGATCAAGCTGTACGGCTGATCCATCCGTCAACAACATGTCAAAGCCCCAAAACCCAACAGGATCGCGAACGAGGGGATGAATTGACCGCCCGGGTATTTGCGCCCGGGCGGTCAATTTTATCAACCATGGGTGCGATTCTGTGAGGCCATTTTTCTGGCATCCGCCGTTTGCTCCGGTCTCAACGCACCCATCGACCGTTCAGTAATCTTTGCGAACGCGACCACGTGCGCATTTGTCGAACAATCAAATGTCCGACAATGTCTGACGGAGCTGTCTGATATTCACGCACGAACAGGCGAGCTTCGCGAGCGATTGTAGGCAACTAGTAGCCCCAGCTGCGTCTTTGGCGCAGGTTCGACGTCTGACATCTTGAATGTTTAACGTTGAACGAAGCTGTTGATAACAAGCAGGTGGAATAAACATGGAGCCCGACACCTCTCGCGCAATCGGCGCGCGGCAAGGGTCTGGCCCATCTCATATGTTGACAACGCTAACGGTGAACCTGAGCGCCCGGGCACATTCTTTGTTGGCTGAAACCGGCATAGCAACTAGCGGAAGGCATCATCGAAGGAGAGTGCTGGAAAGCACCCGTCTCCTTAACTGTTAGAAATGCAAGTTAATAATCTATGTGGTCAATATAATACCGTTGAACCCGCGTATCGATACCGCTCAGTCATTCGCCTCGCCCCCGTCGCACGCATCTTCATTCGGTCTGTCATTATTAATCTAACGATGACTTGAGAAATATAGGTGCTTCTAAATGTACTGTCGACTTCTTCTCAAACTAATCCTAAGAGACAGGGCCGTATGGATCTCTACGCTCGTTCTTGCCGCAGCCTTCTCCATCCCCATTGCGTTCAATTCACCCATTTACGGCCCCTTCTTTATGAAGCAGGGCATGCAGGGCTTTGTCGACGCATTCAATACGCGCGCACCCCAAGCCAACGGCACAGACCTATCGCCAGAGCAGCAAGCTGACGCGGAGCTTGCAAGATACGCGAACGCCGCCCTTGCCGCTCAAACCGACGCCGCCTTTCTCGATTCTGCCGAGAGCTACTACGCGCTCATGGACGAAGGCTTCCAATCCGGGTCCATCGTGGGAGACCGAGAGACCAATGACGCAGACCTCGCGTATTGCCGTGCCCTGAGCAGCTCCGGCATCACGGATATCCCAGCCTCCGCAAACGACCTGCCATTCCTTTCCTTCCTGCCTTACGCCATTGCCGCGGCGCCGTCTTTCCTTCCCTTCATCCCCTTCCTTCTCTCGTCGATACTCGTGCTCGGCGCCACAAGGCCTGCGACTCTGGCGGCAAAGGCGCCCGTGCCCAAATTCCGGCGCCTTATCCAGATCGTGTTTTCGATAATCGTCGCGGGGACCGCGATGCTCCTCGCCGGCCTCGCACCCGGGGGCATTTACGCCTTGGTCCTAAACGGCTTCGGGCAAATTGGGTACCCGATCGCCTTCTTCCATGACGGCGCGCTTACCACCACGACCGCGGGAAACGTCTTCACGACCCTGCTTCTCGCGCTGCTCGCGGGCGGAACCTTGATATCCGTTTGCTCCGTCGTCCTATCGACCGCAACGAGGCGCGTCTTCGCAGGCCCCCTTACCTCAGCGCTGCTTGTCGCGGCCCCGGCATTCCCGTTATTGTCCGATTCGGCACTAGGGCATAATGCCGTGCTCGGGCTCCTGCCACTGCCCGTATTCTCGCCTATCGAGGCCACGGGCTACGTGGGATGCTTCCCGACGGAATTCATTGGCTCCGGTTCTTGCAGCGCATCGATGCTTGCCGTGGCCCTGATATACGTCGCGGTCCTTTTTGCGGTCGGCGCCGTTGCGGCACGTTCGCCCAAACAGGCTGGACCCGCTAGAAAGCACCATGGGCTCGAGCTTCTAGACGCGAGCGTGGGATACGGGAGCACGACGATACTTTCAATCGGATCGCTTTTCTTGAGCCCGGGAACGGCGGCGGGCCTCGTTGCTCCCAACGGCTCGGGGAAAACCACCCTTCTTGAAGCGCTGTCGGGCCAATTTCCCACCCGCATCCGCTCGGGAAGCCTGTTGGCAGACGGAATCTGCCAACGTCGATCAGCCGAATTTGCAGAACTTGTTTATCTGAGCTCTTCGGGCAGCGCGGATCTCTACCCCACGCTATCGGCCATTGAGCACCTTGCTTTCGTTAGGGAGGCGTGGAAATCGGCCGCCGACATCGACTCGCTCTGCAGCTCCCTTGGAATCTCCCCATATCTCGACAAGCCGACCCGTAAACTCTCGACAGGAATGAAGCAGCAGGTAAAGCTTGCCATGGCGATAGCGACCGATTGCCCGTACCTCATCCTCGATGAACCGCTGAACGGCCTCGATCCGGGAAAACGGAAAACCTCCTGCGACGCGATGCGCAGCGAGGTGGCGCGGGGACGCAGCGTGCTCATTTCGAGCCATCTACTCGACGACCTGGCAGACCTCACCAACTCGTTCTACTTCATCGAGGGCGGCACGCTCGTGGAAAAGATCAAGTCGTCCTCGCAGACGCTCAAGCAGGAATACCTCGATACATACGAGGGAGGTGAATGACATGATAGGCAAGAGCTATGCAAAGATAGCGATTGTTGGCTTTGTACTTTGTCTTGCAATGGTGCTATGTGCATCATTTGCGAGGTATAGGTCCGAGCAGTCGTTCATCGATGGCGCTGAAAATGGGTTTGGCATAGACGGGATGTATGTCAACGATGGCGCGACCAGGCCGTCTATGGCGATTCTTGCAGGCGAAGGCATGGAATGGCAAATCTGTAATGACGATGGCTCTTGTATGAGTGGTCGTTTGGCCGCAACGAGCGACCCGAATTCGTTCGATCTTCTCGACAATGATGGATCGGATTGCGGTTCAGTTCACCTGTCGTATGCATCACGAGACGGGATGGACGGCATTCTCTACGTCTCCCACGAGACTGGCGATTTCAAGATGCGCAGGACTAACCGAGTGCCGGCTTTTATCGAGGAGTGAGAATTCCCGGCGGCCTGCCGATCAGGCCGCCGGGCTATCGAGCCCCGCATTCATCCGTACACACACGGATGAATGCGGGAAGTGTCCGTATAAAGTTGATAATCAAGGAAACAAAGCCGTTCTGCCTGGGACGGCTTTGGCCTGGACTTTAACTACAACATCGCAATCGACACTTATCAGATCGCGCAACGCGCATGGCCAAATCTCGGACGCTGGTGCATGGAGGACCTTCGAGATTTACTGGACATCCAAAACGACGACGCACACCGCGTGCTCGCCGACAGCGAAGACGAGATGGCTGTCTACAATGCGATCAGAAACGGTGTGAAGTCCGGAGAGCTTTCTGTGGAACCGCCGCGCCGTCGCGCGAGCCGACCGGGCAACCCGGGCAATCTGGTCCCGGCTCTCCCGGTCGTATTCCTACGATATCGCCCCTAGATCACCAATGTGTCAGATAAAGAATGAGGCAATGGCTATGATCACGCCTACGGCAGATGCAACGACTGCGCCTTTTTTCCTCTCCTTTAGTCCGACGAATAGGGTTGCCGTAAAGTAAAGGGCGGAAATGCAGGCTATGGCAAGCGAAACGAGTTCCTTGGGCGGTTTCAGCAAAAGGTCGCTAGCAAAGAGTAATGCAAGCAGGGCAAAGCCGATTGTGGTCAAGTATCTCGATTGATTTTGCGACTGCATGGCAACTGCCTTTCAGAACATGCAAGTGAAAAGTCGGTACGATGTCATTGCGGTTGCAAACAAGCCGCCGCCAGGACCGGTTGTCACGAGACCGGCGATAACTTCAGCGGTGCCAGCAAGGTAGGGATCGCGCAGGCAAGCCTCCTCCTTCGCGTTCAGCTTGACCTTGTGAGGGACGGTGCGGTTATTTGCAAATCCGTGAGAATCGCACCACGCCTTGGAATATGAATCCGTGCAGCGTCCGCGCTCAAAAAGGGATATATCGTAATTTTCGTCGTAATTGTCTCCGACGTAGATATCGCTGCTCTCGGCGGGAGATCCCTCGTCGGCATAGGCTGCCGCAACGGGCACAAATGGTGTCATGACAAGGGAGGGGCAAAGAGCTGCTGAGACGATGGAGGGCAGGCATTTCTTCATGGCAGGCTCCTTAATCTAGCCTTTGATAGCTACTCGATGTCGCCTCCTTCCGCTTTATATCCGTTGTATTTGGCGTATTTCTTTAATAAGGCAAGAGGTTCTTCCGCTCCTTCGGATAAGCCGATGATGTTTCCTTGATCATCCAGTATGAATACGGATGGAATATGCTCAAGTTCATATTGGTCATACACGGTCTTATCTTAATCTATGTATATGGGAAAGTCTCCTTCTTGGACCGAGGCTTCTTCAATTGTGCTGTCCTCGGAAACAGTGAAAAGGTTCTTCCTTAAGGCTGCGAAATTATCAAGTTGTTGCATATCTTCTATGAGAGATTCGCAGTGCTGACACCACGATGCCCAGAACATCAAGATGTTTTCCTCATTAGATTTTAGCTTGTTAAAATAATTGACGTTTCGGCCGAGGCTGAAATCTTGGCCCATTTTAATGGACAAAGATGAGGGATAAGCATCGTGTTGCGGTTTGATATTGACGGCGATTAAGGCGGCGAAACACGTCAGAGTCGCCAAAGTCAGTAAGGCGATAACGCATTTTCTCGGTTTCCAGCTCATGACAGATCCCTCTCTCATGGTGAAACGCATACGTTTTGGGACCGGATACCGCTCAAATCCATTCTGGACGATGACTCGACTTACCGCCTTGTCCTTTCAGCGTGATTGCCGCTGCGGCAAGATCTGCGCAGCCTTTTGGAATAGTCCTACGCTCAAGCCGTTTCTATTCACCCTGAGCGAATGGAGCCGCATATGCATGCAGCGGCAGTTTCGCCTCGGGGGGGGGTCGCTCGTAGGGCGGCTAATCTCCGGGGCCAGTCAATCATCGAGTACGTCCTGATCATCGCCGTCATCGGTCTTGTCATCGTGTTCGCGGGACCCGGTGTGGCGGGAGCCATCCGCAACCAGTTCAACCTGGTCGGCAACACTGTGAATAGCGGGACTAGCGCTGGCGCCGAGGGCGGCGGAGCATCCGGCGGCGGTTCCGCGGGAGCCGATTCGGTGACCGTACAGGCGGCTGTGGTCAAGGACGTCAAGGACTGGACGCTCGTTGAACAGAAGGCCGTGGCCGAGGACATCGCAGCGAAGGGCGAGGCGTCGCCAGTGTACGCCAAGGCGAAGGCCGCTATGGATGCGGGAACGACTTGGTCGGTCAAGCTCACGAACGATGACACCATGACCTACCGAATCATCGGCATCAACCACGACGACTTGGCAGATGGCAGCGGCAAGGCAGGCCTGACGTTCCTCACCACCTCGACGGGAATCAGATCGCGCATGAATGCGACCGACACTAATGTCGGTGGTTGGGAGAAGTCCGAGCTCCGTGCGAAGATGAACTCCGGTGAGATCTGGAACCTGATGCCGTCCGATTTCCAATCCAAGGTAAAGCCCGTCAGGAAGCTCACGAACAACGTCGGTGGCGGGAAGGCGAATAAGAATGCCGCCGTGACAGCAACGACCGACAGACTGTTCCTGCTCAGCTACTCCGAGATTGTGCCGACGTCTTATCTCGCATCTGACTATCCCTGGACTTCCAACGAGGGCACCCAGTACGAGGCCTTCAGGGGCAAGGTGACGGAGAACCACAATGTCAAGAACCCCGATGCCTTCTCCGCCATCGCCATTGGTCCAAGTTGGTGGGAGCGTACGGTGTGTACGATGTATCAGAAGGCCCCTGCTGCGGGTTTCCTCCGTGTCAAAAGCGACGAAGGTCCGACACCATCCTTCTACGCGCCGTACGCGGGTTGCGTCTGCCCTGTCTGGAGCTTCTAGGCATTTTGTCATATAAGCTGACATAGGGATAAAGGCCCGCGCAGGATTGCACGGGCCTTCTTTTGGCAAGTTTACGAACGGTTTGAGGTTCGTGGGACAGGTTATCGGGTTGAGGAGAAATGGGGTCGTACAGCGGCTCTCAGAGCGTCTGCCGCACTCCCCCCGCCATTACCTTCGTAGCGCCCTCGTATAGAGCTCATCCCGCTTGGCGTTTCGTTGTAACCGCTCACTTGTCCACCGATCAAGTGAACTACTGGAATAAATACAGCGACACGCTTGTTCGTTACAGTCGCTATACCTATGTAAATCGCCGCGATAAATACAGCCTGTACTCGGCTGTATACCAGCTACGCGTATGTAGATTCACATCGCGTTAATAAATCGGCTCAAGCGTGTGCAAAACACGCAAGTAACCGCAAAAAGCGAATATCGCGCAGCTAGATTTTGGCGTCCTGTTGCTTAATCAAAATTAAGCAATTGCTTAAAACAAAAAAGGTCAGGCACTAGGTGCCTGACCTGCAAACTTCTGGTCGGGACGACTGGATTCGAACCAGCGACCCCTTGACCCCCAGTCAAGTGCGCTACCAAGCTGCGCCACGTCCCGAAGCTATTGTTTGTTGCTCTGCTCTCGCTCGCAACAGGGAGTATATTAACCCGAAACTTTGTCCTTGTGCAAGAACTTTTTTACAAATTTTGAAGCAAGTCCAAAATTGTATCTGCGAGCTGGGGCTTTGTTAGTACGGGAAGTTCTTGCGTACCCGCCATACTCACGATCCAAGCCTTGTTGGTATCGGTTCCAAAACCCGAATCGGCACGCGAGACATCGTTGGCGATAATGGCATCGCACCCCTTGCGCGCCAACTTGCGCTCTGCGTACTCCACGACGTTATCGGTCTCGGCCGCAAAGCCGATCACGCGGCGCTCGCCCTTCTGGCGCGAGAGCTCTGCCAAAATGTCAACGGTCTCGACGAGCTCGATGCGATCGAGGCGCTCGTTGGCTTTTTTGAGTTTATGGTCCGCAGGCGCCGCCGGCGTGTAGTCGGCGACGGCGGCAGCGCAGATGGCCGCAT
>USNX01000043.1 GCA_900556205.1 uncultured Collinsella sp. | reverse complement strand
GCGCGGGTGCGCTCATCGGTGGCGGAAAGCGCGGCGTCCTCCAGCTTGGCGCGGATGAACAGGTCCTCGGCGGCGTTTTGGTCAAGGCCGCGGCAGGCGAGGTAGAACAGCTGCTCGTCACGGACGTGGCCGATCGTGGCGCCGTGGTTGCCGGCGACGTCGTCCTCGTCGCACAGGATGACGGGGACGGTCTTGTTGTCGACGCCCTTGTTGGCGAGCAGCACGGTCTCGCGCTCGGTGCCGGTTGCGCCCTTGCAGCCGTGCACGAGGTCGATGGTGCCGCGGTAGACCTTCTTGGACGTGCCGGTCAGCACGCCGTTGGCGTCGATCTCGCACTCGGTCTTGCGACCGCGGTGGCGCAGCTCGTAGTTAAAGTCGCGCACCTGCTCGCGGGCGCCCAGGTAATCGGTATCGATGGTCACCTTGGCGGTATCGCCCAGCAGGTCGCCGGCAAGGCCGGTGGCGCTGGCGCCGGCACCCAGGACAGTGTGCTGCACGTTGACGCGCGCGCCCTCGTCCAGGAACAGGCCGGTGTCGTCGAGTGCGATCCAGCTGTCGTCGAGCGTCTGCGTGCAGGTCACGTTGACGGTGGCGTACTCGTGGGCACACACACGCAGCACGGAGCCCACGATACCCTCGCCGGCAACGGGGGAGTCCAGGGCGATCTGCAAGTCGATCGTTGCCTGCGGACGGGCGACGACATCGATGGCGGCGATGGCCGCGGCAGCGTTGACACCACTCACGCGCACGGTAACCGTCGCGTGCTGGTATGCGGGCACATCGATGACGACGCGCTTGGTGGCGTGGTCGGCCAGGTAGGTGTAGGCAGCCTCGCCCATGCCAGTCTCGAAGGCCTCGGCGGGGGAGAGCTCCTCCTCGAGCTTGATGGCACCGGCCTGGTAGACGGAGGTGGCGGGCACGTCGAGCTCGGTCTCGGGCGTGATGCGCGCGCGATCGGCGGCATCACCGGGGGCAGCGGCGCGGCGTTCGGGGAAGCGCTCGGCCATAGCGTCCATGGCGGTGTCAAAGGCGTCGTCCACGCTGAGGAACTGCTCGTCCAGGCCCTCGACCTCCACGGCCTCGGCGGGGGCGGCGGCAAGCTCGTCCGAAAGCTCGAGCTTGGTCTGGTTCATGCGCAGCCAGCCCCAGGTGGCAGCGGGCATCGCGTTGACCTGCTCAAGTGTGGTAGCAGCGGTGTTGGTTTCCTGTTTCATTATCCGATCGCTCCTTCCATCTCGAGCTTGATCAGGTTGTTCATCTCGACGGCGTACTCCAGCGGCAGCTCCTTGGAGACCGGGTTGGCAAAGCCGTTGACGATCATGGTACGGGCCTCTTCCTCCGAGATACCGCGGCTCATCAGGTAGAACACCTTGTCGTCGCCGATGCGGCCGATGGTGGCCTCGTGGCCGATGTCGACGTTCTTGGCGCGGATGTCCATGGCCGGAATAGTGTCGGAGCGGCTTTGGTCGTCGAGCATCAGCGACTGGCAGCTCACGGTTGCCTTGGAGCCCTCGGCCTTGGGTGTCGCCACAATAGAGCTGCGGAAGGTCTGAATGCCGCCACTCTTGGAGATGCCCTTGGTCTCGACGGTTGCCGAGGTCTCGGGCGCGTTGAGCACGACCTTGCAGCCAGTGTCGAGGTTCTGACCGGCGCCGGCAAAGGTGATGCCGGTAAAGCTGGAGCGGGCGCGACGGCCGTTGAGCACGCTCATGGGGTACAGGTAGCCCACGTGGCTGCCGAAGGAGCCGCTGATCCACTCGATGTCGCCGTCCTCGTCCACGCGCGCACGCTTGGTGTTGAGGTTGTACATGTTCTTGGACCAGTTCTCGATGGTTGAATAGCGCAGGTGCGCGCGCTTGCCCACAAAGAGCTCCACGGCGCCGGCATGCAGGTTGGCCACGTTGTACTTGGGCGCAGAACAGCCTTCGATAAAGTGCAGGTCGGCGTCATCCTCGACGATGATGAGCGTGTGCTCAAACTGACCGGCGCCCTTGGCGTTCAGGCGGAAGTAGCTCTGCAGCGGAAAATCGAGTTTGGTGCCCTTGGGCACGTAGACAAACGAGCCGCCAGACCAGACGGCGCCGTGCAGGGCCGCAAACTTGTGGTCGGTGGGCGGGATGAGCGTCATAAACTTCTCGTGGATGAGCGGCTCCCACTGCGGGTCGTGCAGCGCCTCTTCGATGCCGGAGTACACGATGCCCATCTTGGACGCGGTGTCCTGCATGTTGTGGTACACGAGCTCGGAGTCGTACTGCGCGCCGACGCCCGCCAGGTAGCTGCGCTCGGCCTCGGGGATGCCCAGGCGCTCAAAGGTGTTCTTGATGTCGTCGGGCACCGACTCCCAGTCGTGCTTTTGGTCGGTGTTGGGCTTGACGTAGGTGACGATGTTGTCCATGTCCAGGCCCTCGATAGAGGGGCCCCACGTCGGGTCGGGGAAGCGGTTGAAGATCTCGAGAGACTTGAGGCGCAGGTCGAGCATCCACTGCGGCTCGTCCTTCTTGGCGCTGATCTCGCGCACGATGTCGGGCGTGATGCCGGCGTCCAGGCGCTCGAATCCCTCCTCGCCATAGGTAAAGTCGTAGAGGCTGCGGTCGATGTCCGCGACCTCGGTGCGGTTCTTGGTCATAGCGTCGCCCCTTTACGCCTGCTCGGCAGCGGCAGCCTGCGCCTGGGCGCGCTGCTCGGCGGCCTCGCGCTCGAAGGTCTCAAAGCCGTTCTTGTCGATCCAGGAGATGAGCGAGGCGTCGTCTTCGCGCACGATGTGGCCCTTGACCATAACGTGGACGCGGTCGACATCCAGGTGCTCCAGGATGCGCGTGTTGTGCGTGATGATGAGCATGGAACCGTCGCAGCTCTTGCGGTAGGCATCCATGCCGTGGCTGACGGTGGACAGGGCGTCGACGTCCAGGCCGGAGTCGGTTTCGTCCAGGATGGCGAGCTTGGGCTGCAGCAGCAGAAGCTGGAGCATCTCGACCTTCTTCTTCTCGCCGCCCGAGAAGCCTACGCCCAACTCGCGGTTGAGGTAGGCGGTATCCATGTTGAGCTCGGCCGCGAGCTCCTTGACGCGACGGCGGAACTCCTTGCCCTTCATCTCCAGGCCGGGGCGGCCGGCGATGCTGGCGCGCAAAAAGCTCGACAGCGGCACGCCCGGGATCTCGACTGGGGCCTGGAAGCTCAGGAACAGGCCGGCGCGCGAGCGCTTGTCGGTGGTGAGCTCGGTGATGTCCTGGCCGTCAAAGACGATGCGGCCGTCATTGACGGTATAGACGGGGTCGCCCATGACCAGGTGGCCAAGGGTGGATTTGCCGGCGCCGTTGGGGCCCATCAGCACGTGGGTCTCGCCGGCGGCGACGTTAAGGTTGACGTTGTGGAGGATGGTCTTCTCGTCCACGGAGGCGGTAAGACCTTCAATGGAAAGCAGCGGATTTGCGCTCATGCTGTCCCTCTCTGTATATGGTGTACTCATAGGTGTACTAAACCCTAGGAATCTTCTCGGAATAAAGTTACTATGGGTTCGGCGTTAGTCAAGGGAAAACCCGACTAATCCACTCGACTTTTTAGATGTGGGACATAATAATCAGGTTTGTTTGCCCCGCGTGCATAGGATTTGGGACAAATTGGCCTGATTTTGTCCCAGGAACAACGGGAGGGTAGGTATGCTCATTTCTTCTAAGGGCCGCTATGCCCTCCGGCTGATGATCTATATCGCGGCGCTGGGCGACGCCGAGGGCAAGATTGCCTTGCGCGAGGTTGCCGACCGCGAGCATATCTCGCAAAAGTATCTGGAGCAGCTGGTTCGTCCGCTTATGAAGGCGGGCCTGCTTAAGAGCGTGCGCGGCAAGGGCGGCGGCTACATGATGGCCAAGGACCCGGCCGAGGTGCGTGCTGGCGACATCCTGCGCGCCGTCGAGGGCAGCACGGCTCCGGTGGCGTGCGACGGCATCGACAACAGCTGCGCCCGCAGTGATCTGTGCTCGACCGTCAAGTTCTGGCGCGGTCTGGACGACGTGATCGAAAAGTACGTCGACGGCGTGACGTTGGCCGACCTGGCCGCCGTTCCCGAGATCAACTTTGACATTAAGCTGTAGGGCCGCAAATGGCATCTCTCGACAAGGTGTACAAACAAATCGAAGTTTTTGCTCGGGAATGTGACGCCGAGAAGGTTGTGCTGTTTGGTTCTCGTGCTCGAGGCGACAACTTACCCAAGAGCGATATTGACATCGCCGTAGCAGGTTGTCGGGATTTCGGCCGTTTCTCATATTTGATCGAGGAGCGTCTTGATACTCTTTTAGATGTAGATGTCGTCAATCTCGACGAGTCCTTGTCGCAGCAATTGCTCGATGAAATTGCCAGGGATGGTGTGATTCTGTATGAAAAAATATGAGAACTTTGCCAGTGCCTTGGCGAATCTTGAGGATGCGCCCAATCAGGATCTCAACAATGATTTTGTTCAGAGTGGATTGATTAATAAGTTCAATCTTCAATTTGAACTGAGCTGGAAGCTCCTTAAGCGTCTGCTCGAGTATGAGGGCGCCACGCTTGCCGCGTCGGGGTCTCCTCGTGCCATCTTGAAGGAGTCGTACCGATTCTACGACTTTATTGATGAGGCGGCCTGGCTAGACATGCTCAGAGACCGTAATACGAACGTCCATATCTATGACAACAAGCTCGCTCAAGATTTGATTCAGCGCATCTTGAACGTCTATATCCCCGCTTTCTGTCAGTTGAGGGACGGGCTGATGGAGCGTTACGGCGAGCTTCTGTTGGCGCCCGACGACCAGTTTGTTTAATTCCTTACGATTTCGCGGAGGGTTGTTGCCGTTTACCGAGGGGTTGTTGTGCAACAACGGGCGAGCTGCAATACTTAATTTTATCTTTGCAAACTGCACTTTAACTACACCAATGCAGGGAGGATCTTATGCAGCCCAAGCATTCTGCTATTGTCGCGGGCCTGACGCTGGCGCTTTCGTTTGGCGCCGTTTCCGCGCCGGCACCCGCCGCTGCCGAGGAGCCCACGCCGGGCGTTGCCTCGGATGCCACCGATATCGATAAGGGCCTTTACACCCAACAGTCCTTCTCGGGCGTGCTGAGGTCGGTCCAGGGCGTTTCGTTTGTCAACGTGACTCCCGAGATGAAGTACTTCACCAAATATGAGAGCCATGGCAACTATAACCAGGGCTTTTCGTACGGTGACGGCTATAACGCGCTGGGTTATTACCAGTTCGACCGTCGTTGGTCGCTCATTCCGTTTATGAAGCAGGCCTACAACTACAACCCCGAAAAATACGGCATGCTCAAGGACGTGATTGATCGCGGCAGCGAGATTTCCAACGCGAGCAATGCCATGTACGAGAACGGCCAGCTTACCGAGCTGGGCCGTATCGCGCAGGAGGCTTTCCAGGGTGCTTACAACACCGATCCTGTTGAGTTCTCTGCACTTCAAGATGCCTATGCGTACAACTCGTACTATGCAGTGACCGAGGCGTGGCTCAAGAGCGGCCTGGGCATTGATATTTCTGGCCGCGCCGACTGCGTTAAGGGCATGGTGTGGAGCATCACCAACATGTGCGGCACCGGTGGCTGCAGGGACTTTTTCCGTTGGGCGAATCTTTCCAACGATATGTCCGACCGCGAGTTTGTGACGGCGCTTTCCAACAGCGTGGTCAATAACGTGGCGACCAAGTATTCGAGCCAGCCCCAGTATCATGAGGGCTGGAAGAACCGCTACCGCAATGAGCTGAAGGACTGCTTGGTTTATATCGCCGAGGACGAGGCGGCCGCTGCGACGCCCGTACAGCCCGAGCCTACGCCGGCGCCCTCGCCGACACCTGATTCGAATGGCGACTCGGGTGACGATGCCAACGATGACAGGATTGATGCGCCCTCGACCGATGCTGACGGTGATGGCTCTGCTGGTGACACTACCAACGACGGCTCTACCTCGAACGGTTCCGATTCGAACGGCTCTGCTGCGGGCGATTCGTCTTCAAGCTCTGCCGGCAATACGGACAGCGACGCTTCTGGTTCGACCGACGCTGGCACCTCTAACTCATCCACCGGCTCGAGCGATTCGTCCGTTGACACCGGCTCTAACAACGGCTCCGGCTCTGACGCAGCCCCTGATTCCGATGCTTCCAAGGACGACTCGAATAAGGCGCCGGACGCTCCCGTTGCTTCGCCGGACAAGAAGCCTTCTTTCTCCGTGCAGCTTGGTTCTACGCTGGGCTCTTCGCTGATGGCTGGCGTCAATAACGGCTCGACCCAGAACAAGGACAACTCTGATCAGGTTTCCACGGAAAAGACCGAGGCTGCAAAGGGCGACTCCAAGGACGAGGCTTCCGAGAAGACCGAATCCGATAAGGGTTCTAGCTCTGAGGAGAAGGACGATGGTAAGAAGTCTGAATCTGAGGATAAGGACGAGAATACGGGCAAGACCGAGGACGGAAAGCAGCAGGGCGAGGACGGCGGCAAGGGCAACACCGACAACCAGGTCCAGGAGCAAAATGACTCCAAGACGGTGACCACTACAACCACGACGACTACAACGACCAAGTCATCTGGCGGTAACATGCCCAAGACGGGCGACCTTATCGTTATGGCGAGCCTTGCCAGTGCAAGCTTGGCCACACTGGGCGCTACGTCTATCGTAAGTGGTAAGCATAAGCTCGATCAGCAGAAGAAAGCTTCTGGGGAGGACGGCTCGGAGGAGTAGCCTCTCGGTTGCTTGATAATTAAAGAGTCGGGACGGGGTCCAGTGCGAATGCATCGGGCCCCGTTTTGTTGTGCAACGATTAGTTGCGCCCCCCTCACGCCTCTTGTTGCTACCGTTTCCCGATATGATCGCGCGGCGACATCGGTACGCGCGAGGCGGTCATTACAATTGGTATCGTGTTGCGATTTAGGGGGAACGTTTTGGTGTCTGAACAGGCAAATAATGGTTGTACTGCCGGCTTTGGCGTGCGTTTGATCGGCTGTGCCGACGATGCGGCTTTGCCCATTGGCATGCACGACTATGCGGAGGCTCTTGGTTGCTGCACGCTGGTCGACAAGACCATGTTTATTGCCGATGTGTTGGACTGCGACGCGTCCGTTGTGGTGTGCTGTCGACCCGAGGGTTTTGGCAAGAGCATGAACTTGTCGATGCTCAGGGCTTTTCTGGAGCGTCCAGCGGTCGGTCGCGCTGGTCAGCGTTTGTTTGCCGATGCTCAGATTTGGGATGCGGACGGCGGGCGCTATCGGGATGAGTACGCTTGCTATCCGGTGATATCGCTGGACTTTTCTGGCGCTGCGAGGCGTGGCACCGATGTTGCCGACGTCGTGCGCGATGCTCTTTCGGACGAGTGCGCTCGCCTGCTGGCGCTTTTGGAGGCTCCGGATTTAGCTCGAGACAAGGTACGTCACATCGAACGCGTTGCGCGTGGCGCGGCGAGCGAGGATGAGGTTGACTCGGTGCTCGGTGTGCTCATTGAGCTGCTGGAGATGGCCTGCGATGGGCAGGTTGTATTGCTCGTTGATGGGTACGATGCGGCGTGGTCTCGCCGTGCGAGCGCGAGGGACGTTTCCGTAGCCGATCCGGCGGAGCTGCTCGATCGCGTGCTGTTCGACGCCATTGCCACTGCGCGCGATTCGTTGCGGCTGACGTGTCTGATGGGGGAGCGTCCCAGTCCTGCCGAAGCGGCGCTTTCTTCGCGCGGCTGCTCGTATTGTCTGACTACGCCGCTGTCGGCGTGGTGTGACCGATGTTTCGGTTTTTCGGATGCCGAGGTCGAGGCTTTTTTGAATCATGCTGGGCGCGAGGAATACCTGGATGATGCGCGTGAATGGCTCGAGGGGTATCGGTTTGGCAGGGCCTATTGCTCGAGTCCAGAGCGTGTGATCGGTTTTCTGGGCCGAGGCTGCACGGCGCCTGTGCGTGCCGATCTGTATGGATATGCCGATTGCCTGAGTAGGGTAGTTGCCGGGTGGAATCTCGACCGCCTTTCGGTCTTGTTTGATTTGCTCGAGGCCCATGGGTGCGTTGATGTCCCGCTTTGTTTGGGCGCTGCGGGTCCAGAGGCCTCGTCTGATGATGGCCTGTGGACGGCGCTGTATCTGTCCGGTTTTCTCACGACGGATATGACGGAGGAGCCTGAGCATGGTAGTCATCTCCGTGCTCTGCGGCTGCCCAATAACGAGCTTCGCCAGGCCTTGCGTCTGGTGATTGTTGAGTGGTTTGAGTGTGCTGCCGAAGATATTCGAGACGTCGATGCGTTTCGCGACGGGTTGTGTCGTGGGGACGAGGATACGGTGAGGCGGGCGCTAAGCCGC
>USNX01000042.1 GCA_900556205.1 uncultured Collinsella sp. | reverse complement strand
TGTTTACGCCCGAGCAGCCGGACTTTGACTGGTCATGCCCCGAGGTTCACGCGTTCTTTTGCGACGTCCTGACGTTTTGGAGCGATCGAGGCGTCGATGGCTTTCGCATTGATGTGGCGCACGGTCTTGCCAAGGATCTCGACCGCGATGACCTCGACCGGTGGCATCTCGCCGAGGGCGATGACATGGTTGACGACGGCACCCATCCGCTGTGGGGCCGCAACGAGGTCCACGAGATCTATCGCGAGTGGCGCCGCGTGTTCGACCGCTATAATCCGCCGCGCAGTGCCGTTGCCGAGGCGTGGGTGCTGCCCGAGCGCCAGTATCTCTACGCGCGTCCCAGCGAGCTTGGCCAGACATTCAACTTTGAGTTTGCCAAGGCCACTTGGACCTATGATGACATGCACACTGCAATCGAGAAGGGCTTGAAGGCGGCCGTCGAATCCGATTCCGCCTCGACCTGGGTACTCTCCAACCACGACGTGCCGCGCGTGGCGACACGCTATGCCCTGCCGCAAATCAAGGCGACGCGCTACCACCAGATTGCGCTCGACTGGCTCTTGCGCGACGGGTCGTCTTATGACGAGGACCGTGAACTCGGCGAGCGCCGCGCGCGGGCGGCCCTTTTGCTTGAACTGGCGCTTCCGGGCTCGGCATACGTGTATCAGGGTGAGGAGCTCGGCCTTTTTGAGGTGGCTGACATCCCGTGGGCTGTACTCGAAGATCCCACTGCGACCAATACACACGGACCGAAGCGCGAGAAGGGGCGCGACGGCTGTCGTGTGCCCCTGCCGTGGGTGGCAGCGGACGATCCCACGCAGGGCGGATCGTTTGGGTTTTCACCGGCGGACGCCGATGCGGCGCCCCATCTGCCACAGCCTGCATGGTTTTCCGATTACGCTGCCGATAGGGAAGAAGCGGACCCGACATCGATGCTTGCGCTCTATCGTGACGCCCTCTGGCTGCGGCGCAAGCTGCGCGGGTGCGCCAACGATCTTGCGTGGCTCGATCTTGACGGGCGCACCGGCCTTGCGGATGGTGCCGAGGGCGCTGAGGGCGGCGTCATCGCCTATCGCCGCGACAACGGCTGGGCGTGTGTGACGAACTTCGGTGCAGCACCCGTGGAGCTGCCGGCGGGCAGGGTCCTGCTCACCTCATCACCGCTTGCAGACGGCAGGCTCGCGCAGGACAGCTCTGCCTGGATCATGCTCGGTGAGATATAGGGGCCTCTTGCGGCGAGTTTGCGGTTGCCTGCGCCTTCCGTGGCGACCAATGTCTTCGCGGGGTTCGCTAGGGCGTCGCAAAACTTTTCAAAAAAAGTTCTTGCATAGGATGCAGGCATCACGTAAGATTAATCCTCGTAAGCGGACATGGCTCAGTTGGTAGAGCACAACCTTGCCAAGGTTGGGGTCGCGGGTTCGAGCCCCGTTGTCCGCTCCATTTGGGCGTTTAGCTCAGGGGGAGAGCGCTTCCCTGACACGGAAGAGGTCAGAAGTTCAAATCTTCTAACGCCCACCAAATGTTCGCAGCTCAGAGGCTATGTCTCTGGGCTGTTTTGTTTTACCATAAAACGCACCACAAAATAGACCATCAAAATTCGACCTTTTTGATCGAATGGGGGTACTTCTAATATAGTTTTGGAGCTGTTCACAAGTCCTACAAATGTATAAAAATCGCCCTGCTGAGAATATTCAGGATAGCTCTGTATTTATGCGTAAACTATAGTTTACGTTTTCAACCTTTGCATATCAGAGTGTGACAAACTGTTACGCCGGTGCTACACTCCGCAGCTCAATTAGCTGACGGCTAGGCTGAGATAGCGCTGCGCAACTCGGCGCAGTTTGGTTGCGGTCTGGCATGTGATGCCGTAACCCTATTGAGCTGGGATTGTGGCGCGGTTACACGGTTACGGACGCCCTTTTCCCATCTCTCTATAAAGGTAAGAAATATATAAGAGATATAGGCTGGGCACTCCGTAACGTAACCGCGAGATTGCGGAGGCTTCTGATGATGATTGAGCACGACGAGATGAACGAGGCCAAGTTTCTCTATGCCTGTGCATCGATGAAGGTCGCGATCGCGAGCTTTCTGGAGGTCTGCGAGGTCTACGGGTGCGCGAGCGATGGGCTCGTGAAGATGCTCGACGAGTCGCGCGAGGCCATCAACGGCCTGATGAGGGCATGAGCCGCCCGGGTCCTGCCGTGCCCTAGACGTGCCGACAGGAGGAGATCGCGCGCGAGCAGAGCCACCTGGGGGGCGCGGGCGTGCGGGAGGCGATTTACCGCGAGACGGGGTGTTTCGGACGGTGCGGTCCGTCGAGGCGCATGCGAGCCGGATCCATGTATCGCTGAAGGTGCGTTCCCAGTGCCCCGAGTGCGGGGTGATCGGCGTGCGCTTGGTCCGTACGACCGGAATGTGCCTGCTGTGTACCGAGCGGCTGCATGTTGAGGAGGAGCGGGCGTATAACGAGCTCCTCCAAGCTGAGGCGGCGGGTGTCGAGGGTGCTGAGCTTGAGGCCCTGCAGCGCGAGTACGCGCGGCTGAGGCAGGCGAACTCGCGGCTGCGACGGCGGTACGGGTTGAAGGGGAAGCGGGAGCGATAAAAGAAAGACCGCCTGAGGCTGCATTGCCTGGGCGGTCTTCTGATATTGAGTCGTTCTCTACTGGAGGTTCATTGCTTCGGAGATAACTTCCTCGCGCGACGCGACTGTTTTAATGTCGCTTGTATCGAACTTGAAATCATACGAGACGTTACTGACTTTCGCTTTTTCGCACTTCTCGATGTCAGATTTGGCTACCGAGGAGAAGCTCATTACCATGTGGTATTTATCACCGGACCCCGCAACAAGAGTATCCATGCCGCTCCAGCAGCCATAGCCGGTCCCTGCGAACAGCTCATCGTACTGCCCCTTGTTCAGGTAGTAGTCGTCGGTATAGGAGTTCTTGTCGTCAAACTGTATTTCAGGCCCACACGTCCCGGACGCGCCGCCCTTTGCCGCGTTTTCGTAATAAACGCCATTCAGGTTCTCGTCTTCGTCGGCGTCGACGGTCGAGAGCACCCACAGCTCAACCGTCGAGTTTTCTGCATTCTCTACGGCGTACGCGCCCTTAAACGTCACATGGTTCTTGGCGTTGTAATCTTCGTTCGAGACGTTGCCGCAGCCTGCCATGGAAAGCGAAACGGCGCCCATCAATGCGAGGAAGCCCCTTCTGGACAGTTGATTCATCGTTGGCCTTTCTTATTGCACACTAAACAGCTCCTTTACTGTAATACGGACGTTCATTCGATTTGTTGAGCAACAAATACGAGTGGTTCGTTATTTGGGGTCAAACGGCATGGCTTTTTGTGACCTCCTTCGACCATATCCTGACGAGTTCAGTCGTCCCGAGACGCGAAAGACTGCCGTCGAGACCGAGGATGCGCCCAAGATCGTTCTCGGCGTCGAGGTGCGCACGGCTACGGGCGACTCGGCGGATACGAATGGTTAAGGCGGCCGATCTTGTCATCCCGTCTTTTCATGATGTGCTGGGTGATGTGATGGCGCATGGCCATACGCATTACTGGATGTATGGTGGGCGCGGCAGCACGAAGTCGAGCTTTATCAGCGTGGGGATCGTACTGCTGATCATGGCGTTTCCGGAGGCGAATGCCTGCATCGTGCGACGGTTCGGCAATACACTGCGCGACTCGGTGTATCAGCAGATTCTTTGGGCCATTGAGGCGCTGGGGCTGGAGGGGTACTTCCAGTGCAAAATCTCACCAATGGAAATCATCTATAAGCCTACGGGGCAGAGGATTGTGTTTCGTGGTGCGGATGATCCGGTCAAGCTGAAGTCGGTGAAGTTTACCAAGGGGTATTGCGCCGTCGTGTGGTTTGAGGAGCTGGACCAGTTTGACGGTATCGAGGCCGTTCGCTCGATATTGAACTCTTTGAGGCGCGGCGGCGATAGGTTCTGGATCTTCTACAGCTACAACCCCCCCCCAAGACGATGTGGTCCTGGGTGAACGTGGAACGGTTGGAGCGGTTTAGGCGTTGCGACACGATCGTTCGGCATTCATCGTATTTGGATGTGGTGGAGTCGCATCCGGAGTGGCTCGGCGAGCCCTTTATTGAGGAAGCGGAGTATCTACGGGAGACGTGCGAGCAGGCCTGGCGATGGGAGTATCTGGGGGAGGTCACCGGCACCGGCGGCAACGTGTTCGACAACATCCTCGACATTCGTATGAGCGATATGAGATGCCGCGGCTTTGAGAGGACGCGCAACGGCGTTGACTGGGGATGGTTCCCTGACCCTTGGCGGTTTGTTCGCTGCGGATGGGAGCCTGGCGCGCGAAGGCTCAGCATTTATAGCGAAATGAGTGCGAACAGGAAGACGCCGGCTGAGACGGGGCAGATGGTCGTGGACGCGATGACGTATAGCGACGTGGCTGGTGAGGACGCGTATTTCCATGACGAGCTGATCTGGTGCGATGATACGCCGGATGGAAAGCAGTCGATGGCAGTATATCGGCGTGATTTTGGGTTGCGGGCGCGCCCGGCGCGAAAGGCCCGGATGCGGCGGCTGTCGTATGACTGGCTGGCGGGCCTGCGGGAGATCTACATCGATGCGGAGCGGTGTCCGCTGACGTATGCGGAGTTTACCTGCAAGGAGTATCTGCGGGATAGGGATGGCACCTGGATTGACGACATACCGGATGGGGACGATCACTCGATAGACGCGGTTCGGTATGCCATGATGGACGACGTTCTGCGCGGGTGATGGTGGCCGGTGGAATGCTCGGCAGCTTAATACTCGACGGTAGAATGCTCAGCATATTGATTACAAGACCCCGAGAGAATACCAGTTCCATCGGGGGCGTTTTTGTCTTAAATCGTATTGATAGCGCTTCCTATGATGTAGAAGTAAAGAAGGACGACAAGGACGCCGGAGGCGATACCAAGCATGATGCAGATGATGCCCGCATCATGCTCCTCGGAGTCGTTTCGTGTGAGAAAGATGCCTCCCATGATCCAGCCAACGAGAGGAATAAGGAAGCTGATGATATATTGCGCGAGGAAAGAACGACGCTCCTCGTCATCCAGCTCTCCAGTAGAATCCTCGTCGTCCTCAATACCCAGGGCCATATTGCGGGCCCTGTTATAGTATTCGGCCTTTTTGAGCTTTGCCCCGCAGAACCGGCAGACGTCGTTATGGAAATCGTTGGGGCCGTCGCACTTGGGGCAGTTGATCTCCTTGGGGAGGTATTCTTCGGCTTTTGCCAGAAGGGCCCTTTCCTCGGCATCTTCCTCTTGGACGCGCATTGCCTTCAGCTTTAGGATGTTGGCAAGTTCCTCGGCCGAATACAGGTCTTTCTGCGTGTCATAGATGTACTGAAGCTGCTCGGAATCGGCATCACCGAGCTCCTCGTCAAGTTTGTTTACGTCTACCATGCTGCCCCTCTTTCTCTTGATACGGCAAGGATAGCTTAGGCTAGGGCGCCGGAGGGGACTGGGTCCGGTGAGGTGGCTAGATGGTGGGCTAGACGGTGGGCGTAGTGGGCGCCGTGGTCGGTGGTGGCGTGTTCGATGATGTGGGTGGCGTGGGTATTGGGGTTGTAGGTGACGACGCCGGCGTGGTGGCGATCTCCTTCGGGGTGGTAGGCGTAGAGCAGATCTTCGGCAGATTCATTCAATAGCTCGAACGTAACCACGGGCGACCCTTCTTCTCGGCTGCTTAATCCGAGGGTGCATTATACGGCTCGGCGCTTGTGACCGGACGGTTCAATTTGCTCGACATTGGATGCGGGAGATTGGGCTGATCTTGGGTGTGGATGATGAGTATTGGGTGTCTGAGCATGTGCGTGCATATTTGCGGGGGCTCGGGTTTGTACTGCCGCTGGAGCCGATGGAGGAGCACATTCGAGAGTGGAATGAGTGGATGCGGTCTGAGGGTAGCTTCTACGACTATTACGACACGGACGCGTTCGGCCGCTCGTATGAGGTGCATCGCCGTTCGGTGAAGCCTGCGATGCGGGTGTGTACCGAGTGGGGCTCTCTGCTGCTGAACGACAAGACGATCTGCGCGTGCGATAACGCGATGGTAACCGAGTGGATGGCGGCGTGGATTGAGGACTCGGGGTTCCTCCAGGCGGCGCAGGCGTGCCTGGTGCGTGCCTTCGGCCTCGGTACTGGCGCCTGGGCCCTGTGGGTGGACGGTGACGCCGGCAAGGTGAGGGTTCGGCATTACGATGCCCGGATGATCGTACCGCTGACGTGGGACGAGGACGGATGCACCGAGCGGCGCCAACTATGCCGCGAAGTGTTCCCCTGGGGTCTCGCTTCTCTGGGGGCCGTTTCGCGCCTTGTGGTGAACGATGAGACCGAGGGGGCCCTGAGCGCGACTGCGGTCAGATTGGCTGTTTTACGCATCGCCTCGCTCGTGGTGTCTGCATAGATGTCGAGGGTGGTTTGGGCCTTGGCATGCCCCATGATGGTCTGGACGCTCTTGATGTTGGACCCCTCTGCGATGGCCATGGTCGTATAGGTGTGCCGCAGGTCGTGGAACGTCGGAGTCTTGCCCATCGTGCCCCTGGGCCCCAGTGATGAGGCTATCGATTTCCAGCCGTGCCAGACCTGATGAGGGTCCTCGTATGCTTTAGGCGATAGACTGGGCTTGCCGGTGACATACATCGATTCCTTGAACGGTACGATCATGGTTTCGCAATCGTCTCGCATGATTTCCCTGCGGCTGAGAAGGTGCTTTCTGGGGACGGCAGGGATAGGGATGGTGTGGAGGGGCTTTTTGCCCTTGGGCTCCTTTATGTACGTCGCGCCATCGTCGCGTGCCACGGAGCGCATGACCGTGATGGTGGCCTCGTCGAAGCCGACGTCGCTTCAGCGCAGCGCACAAATCTCGCCCTCACGCATGCCGGTGTAGAGCGCAAGAATGATGGACATGTTGATGGGAGACTCGTCGACCAGATCGAGGTATGAGATGAGCTTTGGGCAGTCGCTCTTCTTGACTGCGTTGCGCTTGGTGATGGGAACCTTTGGCCTGGACACGCTCGCGATGGGGTCGTAGGGGAACTAATCACGCTCGACGGCCTGGGTGTAGGCTCCGTGCAGGACGTTGTACGCCTTTTGGATGGTGGCGGGAGACTTGCCGGCCTCGCGTGGGGAGACCATCCATTCCTTGACCTGCTTCGGGTCAAGCTCCCTGAAGGGCACTTTACCGATGGGGTTGCGCTCAAGGTGCTTGAGCATGTGCCGGTAGGTTGCCATAGTTGACCTTGCCCTCGCGCCTGTCTCCTGCAGGTTGTCGAGATACTTGCGGACGCAGACCTCTACCGACTGGGATGTGGAGACGTCGAATCCCTGATCGCGCCCCCTATGTTCTCTGGGCTGTTTTGTTTTATACCGCCAAGCATGCCGGCAAATAAACCACCAAATATTGATCCAAGGCCTGTACACAATGGTCTTCGCATCCCGTAGGGGTGCCGGCAGATTGCATACGTCCTGGCCGATCGTGACCGCAACATGTTGGTCAAGCATAATCTTTTGGATTCTTTTGGCGTGAGCGGCTTGGTTTTGGTAGGATTTGTCAGCGGCTTGACTAAGGGGGTTTTATAACTGCCATGCAGGTAGCCGTGTTGGTAACGTTTTACCGACTTGTCAAATGCCCCTCATTTTTAATGCGTCTGCAAAATGACTAATTGCTTTGACCTGCTGAAACACTATATGTTGTGTTTGACCTAAAAAAAGAATACAGGATATAGATGCCTCTTTGTCGTATGATAGATGGCGGACAGAGAACGAAGACCTTATTCGCCCCATTTGGACACGCCTTTGAGCCGCTTGATCGGCCGCGAGGATTGTCCGCATGAGGGCCTATGGTTTATCGAGAACACAGATTGCGCGACGGCGCCGCAAGACAGGGGCAAGCTCTGCCGGGCATCGTTTGGCTCTGAAGCGCAATGAGACTACGAGGCGAAAGAGGCAAGAGGATGAAGATCATCAAGCGCAGCGGCACCGAGGTTGTCTTTGACATCGATAAGATCGTCAATGCCATCCGCGCCGCAAACTTGGAGGTCGAGGAGAGCTCTCGTCTAACCGACCGTCAGGTGGTTTATGCGGCACAAAACGTTGCCGAGGCATGTGAGAATGCCGGACACACCGTTTCGGTCGAGGAGATCCAGGATTTGGTCGAGGACGAGATCATGCGTCTCGACTGCTACGAGGTTGCCCGCCACTACATCATCTATCGTTATGTTCAGAGCCTGAAGCGCCAGAAGAACACGACCGATGACAAGATCCTGTCGTTGATTGAGTGCAATAACGAAGAGGTCAAGCAGGAG
>USNX01000041.1 GCA_900556205.1 uncultured Collinsella sp. | reverse complement strand
GGGCTGCTGATGGAGGCGTTTTCGTTTGGCAGCTACTATCCCGGCGATAGTGCGTTCCACCGCCTGGACCCGCGAACTAAGTTGCTCTTGGGCTTTGTGTTTCTGATCACGACGCTCACAGTCAGCAGCTTCCGCGGACTGGCCCCGGTCGCAATTTTCGTTGTCCTGATCTATACCGTGTCCCGGGTGCCGTTGCGCCGGGTCCTATCATCGATGGCACCATTGCTGGCGATTGTCGTGGTGGTCGCAGTGCTCAACCTGTTTTCCGACCAGAGCGGGCGCATCCTGTGGCAGCTCGGCTTTTTGCAGATAAGCGAGGGCTCGCTGCATTCCGCCGCCTTTATGGCGTGCCGCCTGACCTTGATGATGGCCGGTATGAGCGCTATCACGCTCACCACGCCGACGCTCGACCTCACCGCGGGCTTTGAGCGCCTGCTCGCACCGTTTGCGCGTGTGGGACTTCCTGCGCACGAGCTCGGCATGATCATGGGTATCGCGCTGCGCTTTATGCCGCAGTTTGCCACTGAGATGAAACAGACGGCCGATGCGCAGGCGAGCCGCGGTGCGCGCGTGACGGGAGGCCCGCTCGGCGGCGTGCGTATGCTCGGCAGTGTGGCGATTCCGCTGTTCACGGGCGTGTTCCGCCATGCCGAGACGCTGTCTGCTGCCATGGATGCACGCTGCTATCATGGCGAGCAGGGCCGCACGCGCCTGCATGCGCTTGCATTTCGCCGCGGGGATGCGCTGGCTGCGGTGGTGACAGCGCTGCTGCTCGCGTGTGTCATCGTCATCAACCTTCAACTTGTTTAGGCGCGATTCGAGCGCAAGAAAGGGGTCCCTATGACCGACAACGACCGCACGGCTCAGCTTGAGCTCGCCTGTTCGTATCTCAGGCGCATTCCGGCGTGGTATCTGGCCACGACCGATGTAGCCGACGGGCATCAGCCTCGCGTGAGACCGTTTTCGTTTGCCATGGTCGATGACGGTAAACTGTGGTTTTGTACGTCGCGCGACAAAGATGTGTGGGCGGAGCTGAGCGCGAATCCCAAGTTTGAGCTCTCGGGCTGGAAGCCGGGGGAATGTTGGATCGTATTGACCGGCGAAGCCGCACTTGAGGACGACGCAGTTGCGAGCGACAAGGTGCGTCAAGCGGGTTTTAAGCACATGGTGGGCATTGGCGAGGAACACGAGAGTGCCAACGACGGCCGCCTTGCTTTCTTTTCGGTCCGCAACATTGCCGCGCGCTTCTGTGATATCGACGGCAGCGAGGAGCGCCTGGAGCTCTAGCTCGCACAAACCGGGCTCCCAAACTAGCTAGTACAGGAGGAAACGTGGACGGATTGAATACGGTGTTGGAGTATCTGACGTCGGTGCCGGCATGGTATTTGGCGACGAGCGTTGACGGACAGCCTCATGTGCGTCCGTTTTCGTTTGCGCAGATCCAGGATGGCAAGCTGTGGTTTGTAACAGCGCGCACCAAAGATGTGTGGCAAGAGCTGCTGCAAAACCAGCGCTTTGAGGCCACGAGTTGGTGGCCGGGCCATGGCTGGCTCATCTTGCGCGGGCGTGCCGGCTTGGATGACCGGGCTTTAGACGAAATGCGCGAGGCCGGTTGGAAGCATCTTGAGCGCCTGGGCGAGCACTATGAGGGGCCTAACGACCCCACGCTCGTCTTCTTTAGCGTCGAGGATCCCGAGGCTTTTATCTGCAATCACGACGAATGGGTGCCGGTCGAGCTCTAGCCAGCTGGCTCATCCTAACAACTTAGTTTTCGCATGGGCGGGCCCCGTGTTGCCCGGCACCGTAAGGAGTGCCGGTCAATACGGGGCCCGCTCCATTTGTCAATTCCTTCAAGCGAATGTGTCGGGAATGTTTCAATGCATGAATATGTAAACCATTTACGTGTTAATGCATCTTTTGGTGCTAAAGTTTCAACCCACTTCATAACGACAGCTGCGAAATGCGCATCGGTGCATAAATCGCAGACAAGGAGTCTGATATGTCTTTGAAGGTTGGAATCGTCGGCGCGGCTGGATATGCCGGAGCCGAGCTCATTCGCCTCGTGCTCGGTCATCCCGAGTTTGAACTTGTCGCCATTACGTCCAACGCCGATGCCGGCCAGCCGTTGTCTGCGGTGTACCCGAGCTTCACCGGCGTAAGCGATCTTGTCTTCACGACGCATGATGCCCCCGAGCTCAAGAACTGTGACGCGGTATTTTTGGCCGTGCCGCACACGGCTGCCATGGCTCAGGTGCCCGCCCTGCTTGCCGCGGGAGTCTCCTGCATTGACCTCTCGGCCGACTATCGCCTGAGCGATCCGGCCACCTTTGAGGCCTGGTATGCCGCCGAGCACACGAGCCCCGAGTTGCTCAAGACCCGCGCCTTCGGTCTGCCCGAGCTGTTCTCCCAGGATTTGGAGACCGCTGCATCCGATCATGCCGACGGCAAACCCGTGCTGGTCGCCTGCGCCGGCTGCTATCCCACCGCAACGAGCCTTGCTGCCGCTCCTGCCGTGCGTGCGGGTTGGGTGGCCGAGAACGGTCCCGTGATTGTCGATGCCATCAGCGGTGTGACGGGTGCCGGCAAGTCCTGCAACGCTCGTACGCATTTTTGCAGCGCCGACGAGAACTTGGAGGCCTACGGCGTGGGTAAGCATCGCCACACGCCCGAGATTGAGCAAATCCTTGGCCTGACCGATCGCGTCGTCTTTACCCCGCACCTGGCACCGCTCAAGCGTGGTCTGCTCTCCACGGTGACGATGCCGCTCGCGCCGCAGGCCATCGACTCCTTGGCTCTTGAGGACGTTGTCGACTATTACAAGCAGTTCTATGCCGGTCGCACCTTTGTGCGCGTGCTCGATACCGGCCAGCAGCCCAAGACGGCTTCGGTTGTCGGCACCAACGCCGCCCAGATTGGCCTCGCGCTCAACAAGCGCGCGGGCGTGCTGGTGGCGACGGGCGCCATCGACAATCTGTGCAAGGGCGCTGCGGGCCAAGCGGTCCAGTGCGCCAATATCGTCTTTGGCTTTGACGAGCGACGAGGCTTGCCCACAGTGGCGTGCCCGGTGTAGCACATTCGATTGTTAACGATTTGGTAGTCGGGCATCGAGTGGGGCGCCACTCTTAAGCCGGTCTCATGATTACGACTGGCATGGCGCACCAACCGATGTCCGTTTTTTGTTTGACATAAGGAGTCATAAAGACGATGAATACCGAGCTGTTTGATATCAAGATTCGCGCCGTCGAGGGTGGCGTTACGGCTGCGGCTGGTTTTAAGGCTGCAGGCATCCACGCTGGGTTCCGCAAGAACCCCGAGCGTCTGGATTACGCGCTCGTCGTGCCCGATAAACCCTGTCCCGGTGCCGGCGTGTTTACCACCAATCGCTTTTGCGCGGCGCCCGTGCAGGTGAGCCGTGCCAACCTGGGCGGTGCCGACAAGGGCTACGGTATCATCGCCGGCGTTTCGATCAACTCTGGCAATGCCAACGCCGCCACGGGTGAGACCGGCCTTGCATGCGCGCGCGAGACCTGCAACATCGCGTCGCAGGTCATCGGCTGTGAATCCCAGCAGATCCTAGTTGCATCCACAGGCGTGATTGGACAGATTCTGCCCATCGACACATTTGAGACTGCCATTCCTGCTGCCTACGAGGCGCTCTCCGCTCACGGTGGCGCCGATGCCGCTCGCGCCATCATGACGACCGACACGCACTCCAAGGAGTACGCCGTGTCCTACGTCAGTGAGGCTGCGGGTCATGCGGGCAATGTCTATACGGTAGGCGGAATGTGCAAGGGCTCGGGCATGATCATGCCCAACATGGCCACCATGATCGCAGTTATCACCACCGATGCCCCCGTCGAGCCTGCGGCACTTCATGCCCTGCTGCTCTCGACCGTCAAACAGACCTTCAACAAGGTAACGGTCGATTCCGACACCTCGACCAACGACACCTGCATCATGCTTGCCTCCGGCGCCGCTGCCGCAGATGCCGAGCCTATCGTCGAGGGCTCCGATGCCTTTGGCGAGTTGGCATTTGCCGTGCACGAGGTGTGCGAGAGCCTGGCGCGCAACATCGCGGCCGATGGCGAGGGTGCTTCAAAGCTCGTGACGGTTAACATTACCGGCGCCGCCAACGACGAGGAAGCCGATATCGCCGCCCGTGCCGTTGCCAACTCGCCGCTCGTTAAGACCTGCATCGCCGGCCACGACTGCAACTGGGGTCGCGTTGCTATGGCGCTTGGCAAGTGCGGCGTGAAGTTTAATCAGGAAGACGTTTCCATCGACATGATGGGCATGCCCGTCTGTCGCGACGGTCTGACTGTTCCCTTTGACGAGGACGAGGCTCTACGACGTTTTGAGGCGCCCGAGATCGTGATCTCGGCCGACCTGGGTGCAGGCGACGCGGCAACGACTGTGTGGACCTGCGACCTCACGCATGAGTACATCTCCATCAACGGCGACTACCGTTCCTAGATTCCAGGCACGCTGCGCATCTTGCCGCGATTGCGGACGGCGAAGCGCGGCGCGATAACGATACGAAAGACGAGGCAGATTATGAAATTCGCACGCGATTGTCGCTCGAGCGAATCCAACGAAGCAACCGCGCAGCTGCTGTTCGAAGCGCTGCCGTGGATTAAAAACCTGACCGGCAAGACGGTCGTTATCAAGTACGGCGGTGCCGCCATGGTTGATGAGCAGCTGCGCCGCGACGTGATGAGCGACATCGTTTTGCTCAAGATCATCGGTATGCGCCCCGTCATCGTGCACGGCGGCGGCAAGGCTATCAACGAGGCGCTGAGCCATTACGATATTCCCGTCGAGTTTAAGAACGGCCAGCGCGTGACCACGCCGGCGACTATGGATATCGTGCGCGAGGTGCTGGGCGGCAAGGTTAACCAGGAGCTGGTTGCTGCCATCAACCACCACGGCAACCTGGCCGTAGGCGTGTCGGGTAGCGATGCCGGCACGCTCATCGCCGAGCCGCTCGACCCCGAGCTCGGTCGCGTGGGCAAAGTGACGCACGTCAACACCGACTATATCGAGCGCTTACTCGACAGCGAGTACATCCCCGTCATCGCTACCGTCGCGGCGGGGGAGGACGGCGGTTTCTTCAACATCAACGCCGACACTGCCGCCGGTGCCGTTGCCGCGGCGCTCCACGCGCATAAGGCAATCTTTTTGACCGATGTCGATGGCCTGTACAAGGACTTTAGCGACAAGGACTCGCTTATCTCCAACCTAACGCTCGACGAGGTTAACGAAATGCTCTACGGCGGCGAGGTCGATAAGGGCATGATTCCCAAGCTGCGTGCGGCCGTCGATGCGCTTACCGGCGGCGTATTTCGTGCCCACATCATTAACGGTACTACGCCGCATTCGCTGCTCCTGGAGCTGCTGACCGATGCCGGCGTCGGCACCGTGATCCATTCCACCGAGACGGCTTACGAGTTCGATACGCATCCGCATCCGCTTTCGACGTTTGCTGCGCGTCTGACCGAGAACCTTGACGAGGTCGAGAAGCTTCAGACGGTCTAGCTGACCCGCAGCCGCCCCATTCCTGCACCCATAGGTCTGCGCCGTCCGGCGCCCAACGAAAGGCATCCCATGTCACTTGCAGCTCAGCAATCGCTTGAATCCCATTACGTTATGCATACCTTTGGCCGCTCTCCGGTCGAGTTTGTCGAGGGTCACGGCATGAAGCTCACCGGCGACGATGGCCGTGAGTACCTCGACTTTCTTGCCGGCATCGGCGTGTGCAGCCTAGGTCATGGCGACCCGGCTGTGCTCTCGGCGCTCGAGGCACAGACCAAAAAGCTCATGCACGTCTCCAATTACTTCTACATTGAGCAGCGCGGACAGGTCGCGGCGCTGCTGTCCAAGCTTGCTAACGACGACGTAGATGGTGCGCGCGTGCTTGCCGATGCCATTGCCGCCGGCGATGAGACCACGGCAGCTGCTCTTGGTGCCCCGGCTGCGGGCGAGCAGGTGTGGGAGACGTTCTTTGCCAATTCCGGCGCCGAGGCCAACGAGGGCTCGATGAAGCTCGCGCGCCTGTACGCCAAGCGTGCCGGTAATGGCGGCAACACCATCGTGTGCATGCGCGGCGGCTTCCACGGTCGTACACTCGAGACTATTGCCGCCACCATGCAGGATTGGCTGCAGGACAGCTTCCGTCCTCTGCCGGGCGGCTTTGTGGCCTGCACGCCCAACGACGTCGACGAGTTGCGTGCGATCTTTAAGCAGTTGGGAAGCGAGATTTGCGCCGTCATGCTCGAGCCGATCCAGGGCGAGAGCGGCGTGCACCCCATGACCGAGGAGTTTATGGCGGCGGCGCGCGACCTAGCGCACGAGGTGGGCGCCGTGCTGATCGCCGACGAGGTCCAGTGCGGAATCTTCCGCTCCGGCAAGCCGTTTGCGTTCCAGACCTATGGCGTGGGTCCCGACATCATGAGTCTTGCCAAGGGCATTGCCGATGGCGTGCCCATGGGTGCCGTCGTGGCAAAGAAGGAGATTGCCGACGTGTTTAAGCCGGGCGACCACGGCTCGACCTTTGGCGGTAGCTGCTTGGCCATCGCGGCGTGTGCCGCGACGCTCTCCGCGCTTGTACGCGGCGATTATGCCGAGCATGCTGCCAAGGTGGGCGCCTATATGGAGCAGGCGCTGGCTAAGCTTCCGCATATGGTAGAGGTGCGTGGCCGTGGCCTGATGCTCGGCTGCGATCTGGATGAGGCCGCAGGGGATGCGCATGACGTGGTGGCTCGTGCGCTGGATGCCGGCGCTGTGATCAACGCCACGGGCGCTCACACGCTGCGCTTCTTGCCGCCGCTTGTGTGCGAGGAGGCCGACGTGGACAGCCTGATCGAGGTTCTGTCGGGCGTTTTGGCCTAGTGCGAGCAAATTTAGCCGCTTGGAACGGGTTCCGGGTTGTTGACGTGCCATATACGGCACGATTGGGCGATCCGGAGCCCGTTTTGTTGCCGATTTGCGAGGGCCAAAAGCCCCTCTGGTCAAAAAATGCCAAATATGAGTACGGGCACCAATTGTGTAGCATATAAATTAGACGCAATTTGACGAGTTAGGCCACATATGTCCAGTTTCGTTGGCAGAAAAATGCTCATCCGGACCGTTATCCGCTGCTTTGATGTCAAATTTGCCCTCTGAAACTTCGAAAATGCTGTTACCAAAAAGGTAGCAGTACTCATATTTGGCATTTTTTGACCACTGCCCTTGAAACGGGGCGCACCCTGCGGGTTCGAATTCCTCTGCGACTAGCCCAAACAAAAACGGTCCCCTTTCGAGGACCGTTTCCAATTCTATGGTGGGCGATGAGGGATGTCCGCGTGCGGCTTCGCCGCCCGCTTCCGCTGCGGCGCTTCGCGCCTTGCGTGCTGCGCTGGAAAACGCTTCGCGTTTCCTCAGCTCCGCACCCTTGCGGGTTCGAATCCCATGCACGGCGCTCTAACAAGAAAGGCCCCCATTGCTGGAGGCCTATCAAATCAAGTGGTGGGCGATGAGGGATTCGAACCCCCAGCCTTGTGCGTGTAAAGCACCTGCGCTAACCGTTGCGCCAATCGCCCGTGCGGAGAGAGTATAGCAAAACAATTGGGTTGTTCACCTCATATCCATTAAAGGTAACCGGCGCGTGTCGGCGCGGAGCTGATTCAGTTGAGATTGCCTGAACATTCCGCCCCTCTTTGCGCCCTCGGGTATACTCAAAAGCTATTGATTCGATTTGATACCCAGCAACAGCAGAGGGGATAGTATATGTGCGGTTTTGTCGGTTTTGTCGGTGGGACGGATAACCAATCCGAGGTGCTCACCAAGATGATGGACCGCATCGTCCATCGTGGTCCCGACATGGGCGGCCAGTTCATCGACGGCCGCGTCGCCCTCGGCTTCCGCCGCCCGTCGATCCTCGACCTGACTGAGGCCGGCGCCCAGCCCATGGCAAATGAGGACGGCAGTGTCGTCATCGTCTTCAACGGCGAGATCTACAACTTCCAGGAGCTTCGCTCCGAGCTCGAGGCCAAGGGCTACAAGTTCCACTGCGGCGCCGACACCGAGAGCCTCCTGCACGGCTACGAGGAGTGGGGCGAGGCCGTGCTCGACCGCCTGCGCGGTATGTACGCCTTCGTCATCTGGGACAAAAAGAAGAACAAGCTCTTTGGCGCCCGCGACATCTTTGGCATCAAGCCGCTCTACTACTATCCCATGGCCGATGCGGGCGACGGTGCGCCGGGCGTGCTCTTTGGTTCTGAGATCAAGAGCTTCCTGGACTACCCGCACTTCCACAAGGCGGTCAACAAAAAGGCTCTGCGTCCGTACATGACGCTGCAGTATTCGGCAACCGAGGAGACCTTCTTCGAGGGCGTCTATAAGCTGCCGCCGGCGCACTACTTTACCGTCGATATCCCGACCGGCAAGATGAACATCGAGCGCTACTGGGATTGCGATTACTCTGCCGTCGAGAAG
>USNX01000040.1 GCA_900556205.1 uncultured Collinsella sp. | reverse complement strand
TGGGCGCGACCCACGTCCACCGAGACAACGGTCGCAGCTCCGCGCTTGAGCAGACAATCGGTAAAGCCGCCGGTAGAGCAGCCCACATCCAGACAGGCAAGGCCCGTCGGATTGATGCCAAACGCATCAAGCGCGCCTTCGAGCTTAAGACCGCCGCGGCCAACATAGGGAATGCGCCCCTTCACATGCAGCGGCAGCCCCGGGATCACCTTAAGGCCCGGCGAAGTCAAGCGCTCACCGCCACTCGAGACCAAGCCGGCCATAAGAGTGCGAAGGGCATCCGCGCGATCGGCGCAGATGCCCTGTGAAATCAGTTCGTCATCAAGACGCACGCGTTTCATGAATGCCATCAACCATTCGTATCCGGAGATGCGGCCTAGCTATCCTGGGATTCGTTTGCCGCATCCTCATCGTATTCCTGTTCGAGCTTGTCGGCCTCACGCGGCGTCAGCTCAAACTTGTCGACCATGTCGACCGCACGGGAGCCCAGCTCAATCGCCTCGTCAAACAGATCGAGCGAACGCTCCAAGGACGTATCCTTAGAGCGAACGGTAGCTATGATCTGGTCCAAGCGGTCCGAAATCTCGTCGAAGTTGCGGACGGAACCCTCTGGCATGGCTACTCCTCGACGGTACCGGTCTCGGCCTCGGCGGCCTCAGCGTCCTCGTCGAGAACGCCGGCCTCGGCCTGAGCAACCGCAACCTTTGCGGCAGCCTCGGCAGCCTGTGCCTCCTCGCGAGCGCGATCCTCGGCCAGCAGCTCCTGGTATAGGTCCTCGCCCGGCAGCTCCTCGCTGCGAGCGATCTTACCCAGCACGCCGTTGACGAACGACGCAGACTGGTCGGTGCCATAGGCCTTGGCAAGCTCGACGGCCTCGTTGATAACGATGGCGTCCGAGACCTCCTCGTCGGTGAGGAAGCGCATCTCATAGACGGCGATACGCAGCAGATTGCGGTCGGCGCCAGGCATGCGCATAAGATCCCAGTTCTTGGCGATGGAGCGCAGGGCACAGTCGATGCGGTCGATGTGCTCGTAGGCACCGCGACACAGCTCCAGCGCGTAGGGGTCGAGGGGACCCTTCGAGATCAGGAAATCGCCCTCGAGGACGCGCTCGAGCGGGCTGTCCGTGGCCTCGGCCTGGAACAGCAGCTGCAGCGCCTGACTGCGGGCAAGCGTGCGCCCGCGATAAACCTTAAGGCTCAAAGGTTACTCCTTGGGGAAAACGAGGCCGTCGATGCAAACGTCAACGCGCTCGACCTCGACGCCCACCTGGGCGTCGATGGCGGCAACCACGGCGGCGCGAACGGCCTCGGCGAGTTTCTTGAACGGATAGCCAAAGAACACCACGACGCGCACGGTAAGTGCGAGCTTGTCGCCGATGACCTCGGCCTCGACCGCCGGCTCGGAAGCCGGGGCCTTGGACGAAAGCATCATCGAGACAAGGTTGGTGGCAAGGTCCTTGACGCCCACGGAGGCGATGCCCTCGACATCCGTGACGGCGCGCGAGACGATGGCGGTCAGAACATCGGGCGAAATACCGATGCCGTCAATCTTGATTTCCTGGGGCATGAGTCCTCCTAGAAAAGTTGGTTGCTAGACGCGGGAGACGAACTTACCGTCGCGGGTGTCAACCTTGATGACCTCGCCCTCGTTGAGGTACATGGGGACCTGGATGACAGCACCGGTGTCGATGGTGGCCGGCTTGGTGGAACCCTGAACGGTGTCGCCCTTAAAGCCCGGGTCGGTCTGGACGATGGTGGTCTCGATGAACATCGGCGGGGTCACGCCCATGAGCTCGTCATCGGCGAAGAGCAGCTGGCAGGTATCGTTCTCGCGCAGCCACTTGGCGTTCTCGCCCACCATGTCCTCGGGAACGGGAACCTGCTCGTAAGACTCGTTGTCCATGAAGATGTAGTCGGCGCCGTCGTTGTAGAGGTACTGGAACTCACGAGTGGTGAGCATGACGCTCTCGAACTTGGTACCGGCGTTGCAGGTGTTCTCGACGACGCGGCCGCTCTTGATGTCGCGGGTCTTGTAGCGCACGAAAGCGCCGCCCTTGCCAGGCTTGACGTGCTGGAACTCGACGATGGTGTAAACCTTGTCCTTAATGCGGAGACCGAGGCCGTTCTTGAAGTCGGCGGTAGAGATAGTAGGCATAGCGACCTTTCTTGTTATTGGCGAGACGCACAAGCGTCCAAATTACATACGAGCGAAATTATACACTTGCAGACGGCGGCCGCAGCGAGCGCATAAAAAGAGAACGCGGGGCGCCCGAATCATTTCGGACGCCCCGCCTCCAAAAACCCAGCTGGATGGTTTAGCAGTCGATGACGTGCAGGTCGTGCGGGGTCTTGGTGAAGGGCTCATAGCCGTTCTCGGTGACGACGCCGAAGTCCTCCAGGCGCACGCCGCCCACGCCAGGCAGGTACACGCCGGGCTCCATGGTGATAACCGAGCCGACCTCGATGATGTTCTTGCTGCGGTTGAAGTTGGGCAGCTCGTGGATGTCGATGCCGACGCCGTGGCCCAGACCATGGTTGTAGTAATCACCATAACCGGCATCGCCGATGATCTTCTTAGAAAGCTTGAAGATATCGTTACCTTCCACACCCGGATGGATAGCGGCGACGCACTCCTCATGGGTGCGGCGCACGAGCGCGTACAGGTCGAGCTGCTCCTGGGTTGGCTCGCCCATCACGACGGTACGAGTCATGTCGGAACGGTAGTCACAGTAGCCCGCGCCGTAGTCCATCAGGACAAAGTCGCCCTTCTCGATCACTCGGTCGCTCGGGACGGCATGCGGGTTGGCGGTATTGGGGCCACTCGCCACGATGGAGCCGAAGGCCAGGCTGTCGGCACCGTTGGCAAACATAAAGTTCTCGAGCTCGTTGCGAACCTGCTTCTCGGTCATACCGGGCTTAATAAAGCCGAGCATATGCTGGAAGGCGGTATCAGTGATCGACTGCGCATGGCGCATGAGCTCGATCTCCTCGGCATCCTTGATGGCGCGCATCTTGCGGATATCGTCGTGCATCAGCGGCAGCATGCAGGCGACGGAGCGGTCCTCCAGACCACGCTGAATACCCTGGTAGAAGTTAATCTGCATGTCATCCTCGACGGCGCAGACGCGGCACTTGTTGGCCGCGATCTTGCCAGCGACCCAGCCGGGAATGGTACCCTCGTCCATGTCGTAGACCCAAGGGCTGCCGGCGGGCGTGTTCTCCTCAAAGCTGTTGAGATAGCGCGAGTCGGTGTGGAACAAGCACTGGTCGGCCGTAATAAACGCGGCGTGCGGGAACTCGAAGGTGTAGTCGAAGACACCTTTCACGCCCGTGAGCCAACGGAGGTTGGCCTCGTCGCGCACGACGATGGCGTCGTAGCCGCGCTCGGCCATCAGAGCACGGACACGCTCGATACGACCGGCAGGACCGGCAGCAAACTCAGACATGCAGATTCCTTTCTTGTTGTCCTCAAATAGAGCGGGACGAGCTTCAAACGAACAGCGAAATCACAAGCGATCCGCAACCGTTTGAAAACCCGTCCCTCAAAATGATACGAAAGACGATGGATGTCAATAAAATTAGAGAAGTTCCTTGCGAGAAGCCAAATACGCCTGCGCATGTCGCTCGAGAACCTCGTCCTCGACATTTGTAAGGCGGATAGCGCCGAGCGCCGCGGGCAGCGGCAGCATGCTGCGATTCGAGCGAGCGAACTGCTGCCTGCGGAACTCCTCGATAAACGCGGTGGGCTCCAGATCGAAGGCAAGCTCCTCGATGCCAAAGTCCTCCAGGCAGTCATCGACCTCAAACACGTAGTCGATATCGAAGTCGCAGGCATCATGTGCTAGACGCGCCTCAAAGCGCATGCCCTCGGAAAGGAGCTGGTATGCGGGGACGTGAGCCGCGGCATCGCCCAGGCAGACGCGAAGGGCGCGCTCTCCCGTCTTACCAAAATCGAGCGCATGACGGGCGCTGGGGTTCGTGGCCATGAGCACGTCTTTGCGCGCGGTCTGGGACCACTGCACGGCATTGACGAGCGCGACTTCCTCGCCGGCAAGAATCTCGGGGACGGTCTCGGTAAACTGATTCCAACGCGATTTGCTGCTGGAAAGCATGGTGCCCACGAGCACCGCATAGCCAAGCTTAAGGTCCTCGGGGCTGGCCTCGCGAACAAGGTCCAGATTGCACACGACCAGACCGGGCTCGGGGCGCACCGCGATGGCGGGCAGCGCGTGGTCGCCCGAAGCGACGAGGGGCTCCATCGTCGTAGCGACCGTGAGCATGGCGTCGAAGGTCGTCGGCAGCAGTGCGCACTCGGTACGACCGCACCACTGGTCGGCACACCAGCAAACAACCGAGCAGGTTGCGGCATCGCCAACGGCAACAATCAGGTCGTCGCAGGTAATTCCATTGGTCGACAGAGCACCAAAGACAGCATCGGCGTCAGCCAAGGTCGCGCCATCATGCGAAACCTCGAGCGAAAGCTCCGACACAGCAAAGCCGGCATCGACCAGAGCGTGCTCAACGATCTCGCCAAAGCGGTCGGACACAGCACTGTTCCAGACAACTATCGCGCGCTTGGGCTTGCCCACGGCCGAGGCAAACATGCGCGACAGCTCGCCAAACGCGTCAAGCCCAACGCGAACATCGACACTGCGATTTTGGAAATTGATGAGTTGACGGCGAATCATAGCAGTCCACGCTCCAAAAGCATCTCGGCACAAACATAGGAAACGTCCTCAAAGGACTTATTGCGAATATCGAGGGTAATATCGGCCGCTTTGCGATACAGCGGACGTCGATGCTCGAACAGGCGAGCCGCATGCTCAGGCGAGCGGAAATCGGGACGCGTATCGGATCGGCGGATCTGGCGCATCGAATCCTCAAAGTCACCCTCGAGGTACACGCAGGTACCCATCTGGTGCATGAGCTCGATATTGACCGGCGTCTCGACAATGCCGCCGCCGCACGAAACCAGCAGGCTACGTTCGCTTTGGAGCGAACGGAGCGCCGAGGTCTCGAGCTCGCGAAAACGTTCCTCGCCCTCGGACTCAAAAATCTCGGTAACCGATTTACCGCAGCGACGCACGACCAGGCGGTCGGTATCGATAAACCGACGCTTGAACATGGTACCCACGTTGCGCGCGAGCGTCGATTTGCCCGCACCCAAAAACCCGATAAAGAAGATATGGTCGCAGCCGTGCTTGGTGTGCTGGGACATGACGAAACCTATTCCTCGCAGGGAAGGTCGCGCAGGGCCCGGCGCTCAAAGATACGGAAGATCTGCGTATACCACAGGTCCTGCGTGGCCTGCGGCTTTACCAAAATCGTGTCGACACCGGCAAAGTTGCCGCTCCACACATCCGTGTACAGCTGGTCACCGATCAGCACGGCCTCATCGGCCGTGGCGCCCAGACGCTTAAGACCGGCCTTGAGGGCAAACGGCGCGGGCTTCATGGCATGGCTGATGGCCTCGAGACCCAGCTCGCGCGCCGACGCCATAACCTGGTCGCGATGCCAGTTGTTGGACACCATGCAAAGCTTAAAGCCCTTGGCATGGGCGGTCTCGAGCCAAGCGGAGACCGCAGCGGGAACCTGCTCGGTATCACGCGGCACCAGGGTGTTATCGCGGTCGAGCAAAATAGCGCGCTTGCCGTCGGCCCAAAGGGCATCGAGATCGATGCGGTCAACCGAGGCAACATATCGTTTGGGGCTGAAAATCCTCATGTTTAATTCCAAGACTGTTGGTGCTCTTCGTAGGTCTGCGAGAAATACTCCTCATCCTGCGTAATGTAGAAATACAGGTCATCGGAGTCGGTGGGCTCAAGGGTTGCCTTGAGCGCCTCGAGCGACGGAGAGCAGATGGGCGTGGGCGGCAGCCCTTCATGCTTATAGGTGTTGTACGGACTATCGCTCTGCAGGTCGTCGGCTGTAACTTCGCCGCCGGTGACATACATCATGGTCGCATCGCTATTGAGGTAGCGCAGACCGTCGAGCTTGCCGGCAAGACGGTTGTAGAACACCGACGCGACATGCGCGCGCTGCTCGGCGTTGAGGCCCTCGCGCTCAACGATGGAAGCGAGATTGATGATGTCGTAATCGGACATCTCCACGCCGTAGCGCTCTTTGATCTTAGCCTCGCAACCGGCAAAATCGAGCGATTTGTACTCGGCGCTGAACTGATCGAGCATGGCGCGGATGACGTCGTCGGCGCTCGGCTTCTTGCCCAGCGAATAGGTCTTGGGAAACAGGAAGCCCTCGAGCGAATCGTTCGCAGTGCCTTTCAGGAACGGAAAGTCGTTCACATAATTGCTGGCCTTCGCCTGGTTAAGGAAGTCCTCTTTGGAGATGCTGTCGTAGGCCTGGGCCACGCGGTCGGCAACCTGGTCGACCGTCAGGCCCTCGGGGATCGTCAACGCATCGGAGCCGGCGTTGGGTCCCTCAATAAGCTGCTGGACGACCTTGGTCGCATCCATCAGCGTCGTAAACGAGTACGTGCCAGGTTTAAGCGACATGTCCGCGTTGAGCTTTTTGACCGCCGCGTAGTAATCCTTGGGATTCTCGACAATATGGTTCTCGGAGAGAATCGAGGCGATCGTGTCGCCCGAGGCGCCATCGGGAATCGTAACGGTAACCTGCTGGCCAGCGGTGACGCTTGCGCCCTCCCCGCCCAGCAAGCCCTTGACGGCCGGTACGGCGAAGAAGGCGATAACAGCGAGAACGATCAGCGCAACCACAGCGCCGATAATCATAGGCACCGGCGAGCTTTTCTTTTGGGCGCCGCGCCGAGCATGCGTGTTATAGCTCGAACGCGCGGCCGGAGCCACGCCATGCGTGCCGCGAGTGTGATGCGCGTGCGATTGAGGTGCCTGTGCGCGCTGGGTGGGCGTCTGCTGCTTAAAGCGGGCGCCGCCTGCAGGCTGGGCTGAACGGGCAGTAGGCTGCTGAACGGGACGAGCAACAGACTGCTGGCCCGGACGCTGAGCGGGCTGTGCAGGGCGAGAGGAGGGGTGCGCCGGACGTGCGGCAGGTTGGGTCGCGTGCTGGGTCGGCTGCACCGGACGCTGACCGGACGGCACAGGGCGCGGTGCAGGCTGTCGTGTACGATTCGGCTGGCGCGGATCGGAAGCGCTAGACATGCGAGACCTCCTCGTTTTTGCGATCGAGCCATGTCTGCAAGAACAGGCTGGCGGCGATCATGTCGATCTTGCCCCTCATCTGCTTTTCGTTGAGTCCCTGCTCGCGCAAGATGCGCTTGGCCTCTTGCGAGGACAGGCGCTCGTCTTCAAACTCCAGCGGAAGATCGAGCTCGTCGGCAATCTTTTTCGCCACCGCGGCAACGCGCTCGGCCTGGGGGCCGGGCTCGCCAGCCATGGTCAGGGGACGTCCGCTTACCAGGATGTCGGGCTCATAGTCCTCGACCAGGTAGCGAAACGTCTTGGCCATACCGGTGACCTCGGCGGCCGGGAGCACCTTGACGGGCATCGCCATCTTGCCATCACGGCTCGAGACGGCGATGCCGATCCTGGTCTCCCCTATGTCCAGCGCGAGCGCGACCACGGCGACTACTTAGGCGCCGAGCGCGGTCTTGGCGGCCGCGAGGGCATCGGCGATGCCGGCAGCATTCTTGCCACCAGCCTGGGCCATGTTGGGACGGCCGCCACCGCGACCGTCGACCAGACCCGCGATCTGCTTGATCACGTTGCCGGCGTGGAAACCGGCCTTCACGGCGTCATCGGAACCGGCGGCGAGCAGGGCCGGGGTGCCCTTCTCGGTCACGCTGGCAACGACACAGGCAACAGGGCCGGCAACCTTCTGGTGCACGGTATCCCAGACGTTACGCAAATCGGCTGCCTCAAGACCCTGGAGCTCAGCGACGACGAGCTTGTAGCCGTCGAGCTCGACAGCACCATCGATGGCGCTGGAAATGGCATCGGAGGAGCCGCCAGTCAGCGCCTTCTTGAGCTTGTTGGACGTCTCGCGCAGCTCGGCCTGCAGGTTCTCCACGCGGGCGGGAACCTCGTCGACGCGGCACTTGAGCGCAGCGGCAGCGGCGTCGACGAGCGCCAGACGGTCGGCCATATAGTCGAGGGCACCCTTAGAGGTCACGGCCTCGATACGACGGACGTTGGAGCCCGTAGAGGACTCGGAAATGATCTTGAACAGGCCGATCTCGGCGGTGTTGGCGGCATGCGTACCACCGCAGAGCTCGCGGGAGAACGGCTGGTCCTCGGCGCCCACGGAGACAACGCGGACGACATCGCCGTACTTCTCGCCAAACAGGGCGACAGCACCGGCGGCCTTGGCCTCGTCGATGCCCATGACGCGGGTCACGACCGGCTTGGAGGCGAAGATCTGCTGGTTGACCAGGTCCTCGACAGCCTTGAGCTGCTCGGAAGACAGGGCCTCGAAGTGCGTGAAGTCAAAGCGCAGGTGATCCGGCTCCACAAGAGAACCGGCCTGATGGCAATGCTCGCCGAGCACGCGCAACAGCGCGGCCTGCAGCAGATGTGTGGCCGTATGAGCGCGGCGGATGGCGGCGCGGCGCTCAGGATCGATCATGATCTTGCAGGCTTCGCCCAGTTTGATCGTGCCGCTCACGACGCGGCCGTAGTGCATGAATTTACCGCCCTTGTTCTTCTGCACGTCCGTGACCTCGAACACGCCGTCCGGGCCGGTGATCGTGCCGTGGTCGGCGACCTGACCGCCCATCTC
>USNX01000039.1 GCA_900556205.1 uncultured Collinsella sp. | reverse complement strand
ACCATGATCGAGCAGGCTGCCCCTCCGGGAGTCCATGCCAACGTCGTGCCCATCAAGAAGATGGCCGAGGTCGTCAAGGACACGCGCTTTGGTGACACCAAGGCCATGCTGCTCTTCGAGAACCCGCAGGATCTGCTCAAGGCCATCGAGGCCGGCGTCGACATCAAGGAAGTCAACATCGGTTCCATGGCTCACTCCAAGGGCAAGGTCGTCGTCACCAACGCCGTCGCTATGGGCGATGACGACGTCAAGACTCTCGAGGCCCTCAAGGCCAAGGGCGTCAAGTTCGAGGTCCGCAAGGTTCCTTCGGATTCCTCCGAGGATCTCGACGCCATGTTGAAGAAAGCTAAGGCCGAACTGGCCGCTCAAGCATAGTAAAGGAGGGTCCGATACATGTCTGCAATCACTATTCTGCTTGTTGCGATTGTCGCGTTGCTTGCCGGTATGGAAGGCATCCTGGATGAGTTCCAGTTCCATCAGCCGCTCGTGGCATGCACGCTTATCGGTCTCGTAACCGGTCACCTTCAGGAGGGCATCCTCCTGGGCGGTTCGCTCCAGATGATGGCCCTTGGCTGGGCTAACGTCGGCGCCGCTGTCGCGCCTGACGCCGCTCTGGCCTCGGTCGCTTCTTCGATCATCATGGTGCTCGCCCTCAACGGTGGCGCCACCGATTCGGCCAAGGCCGTTACCGCCGCCATCGCCGTCGCCGTCCCGCTGTCGGTCGCTGGTCTGTTCCTGACCATGATCTGCCGTACCCTGGCCACCGCTATCGCTCACGCCATGGACGGTTGCGCCGAGAAGGGCGACTTCTCCGGCATCGAGCGCTGGCAGTACGCTGCTATCCTCATGCAGGGCCTTCGTATCGCCATCCCGGCAGTACTTCTGTGCATCATCCCGGCCGAGGCTGTTACCAACGCGCTTAACGCTATGCCCGACTGGCTGTCCGGCGGTATGGCTGTCGGCGGCGGCATGGTCGCTTCCGTCGGTTACGCCATGGTCATCAACATGATGGCCACCAAGGAGACCTGGCCGTTCTTCATCCTCGGCTTTGTCCTTGCTGCCATCCCTCAGCTCACGCTGATCGCCCTTGGCCTCATCGGCATCTCCCTTGCCCTCATCTACCTTGGCCTTAAGGATCTGGCCAAGCAGGGTGGCGGCATGGGCGGCGGCTCCGGTGACCCGCTCGGCGACATTCTGAACGATTACGAGTAGGAGGGGAGTGATACATATGGCAGAGAACAAGATTCAGCTCACCAAGGCTGACCGCAAGAAGGTTTGCTTCCGTCATCAGTTCCTTCAGGGCTCGTGGAACTACGAGCGTATGCAGAACGGCGGCTGGTGCTTCGCAATGATCCCTGCGATCAAGAAGCTCTACACCAGCAAGGATGACCAGATTGCCGCTCTTAAGCGCCACCTGGAGTTCTATAACACCCACCCCTATGTTTCCGCCCCCGTCATTGGCGTTACCCTCGCTCTCGAGGAGGAGCGCGCCAACGGTGCCCCGATTGACGACGTCGCCATTCAGGGCGTCAAGGTCGGTATGATGGGCCCGCTCGCCGGTGTCGGCGACCCCGCCTTCTGGTTCACCCTTCGCCCGATTCTGGGTGCTCTGGGCGCTTCCCTGGCCCTGTCCGGCAGCATCGCCGGTCCGCTGCTGTTCTTCTTCGCGTGGAACATCATCCGTTACGCCTTCCTGTGGTACACGCAGGAGTTTGGCTACAAGGTCGGCTCCTCCATCGCCAAGGACCTCTCCGGCGGTCTGATGGGCAAGGTCACCGAGGGTGCTTCCATCCTGGGTATGTTCATCATCGGCGCCCTGGTCGAGCGCTGGGTGTCCATCTCCTTCACCCCGGTCGTCTCCAAGGTCACGCAGTCTGCTGGCGCCTTTATCGACTGGGCTAACCTGCCCTCCGGTTCTGAGGGTGTCAAGGAAGCACTGACGATGTATAACTCCATCGGTGCTAACGCCCTTGATCAGGTGAAGGTCACCACGCTTCAGGCCAACCTCGATCAGCTCATCCCTGGCCTTGCCGCCGTGTGCCTGACCCTGCTGGTCTGCAAGCTCCTCAAGAAGAAGGTCAGCCCGATCGTCATCATCCTGGCTCTCTTCGCCATCGGCATCATCGGTCGCGTCTGCGGCTTCATGTAAGCACGTTTCGGCTTAAGACCGAGAATTGCTAGGCAAGGGCTTTTGAGCCATTGAAACGGACCGCACCCGGTGGGTACACTGGATGCGGTCCGATTGTTTTATTTGGAGGGCGAGGCGCGCATGGCGCAATCTCAGAACAGCACGGTCGATCTGGCAACGCCGGCAACCTGCCTGATGGGGCTTACCAGCCACGGTAACGTGATGGTGGGCAATAAGGCGTTCGAGTATTACAACGAGCGTAATCCCGAGGATTATATTCAAATCCCGTGGGACGAGGTCGACTATATTGCCGCCGAGGTTTTACGCGGCACCAAGAAGATCACGCGTTTTGCCATCTTCACCAAGGACAACGGTCACTTTACGTTTTCGACGCGCGACGACAAAGAGACGTTGCGCGCGGTCCGCAAGTACGTCGACGAGGACAAGCTCGTGCGTTCGCCCGACTTTATCGATGTGACGGCCAAGGGTGCCAAGAGCATCCCTTCCGTTATCAAAAACCTCTTCCACAAAGGCAACTAGCTCCTCATAAGTTGCGGTGAAATAGTTCCTAAATACGGCTTTAGATGCTTCAGACAGGAACTATTCCACCGCAACTTCGAAGTCTAGTCATGCGACGTATTGCGATGCAGTAAATCTGCTACACTAGTACAACATGCCTCCGTAGCTCAGGGGATAGAGCACCGCTCTCCTAAAGCGGGTGTCGACGGTTCGAATCCGCCCGGGGGCACCAGAGGAATATCGAGCCCGGTACACCGCCACGGTGCCGGGCTCTTCTGGTTCATGCCATGTCAAAAGCGAAGCGCCCGCTTGCTGGGGGAGCAAGTGGGCGCCTGTGAGCGAATATGTTTGCGGCGAGAGCCGTGATGGGCGGTGGGGTGGCGACTAGTTGGTCGTACCGGAATCGTCACCCGTGCCCGAGCCAGAGCCCGAACCCGAGCCAGAAAGCGCGACCGTCAGCGTGATCGTGCTGTCGGTGGACTGCTTGCCGGTGGGGGAGACGCCCGTAACGGTGGCATCCTCGTTACCGCTTACGGGATTGCCGTTCTGGTCACAGAAGCCGATGTTATAGAAACCGGCGTTGTTGAGCGCGGTGACGGCGGCGGAGATGCTCTTGCCGTACAGGTTGCCCGGAACGCTGGCCTTGCCGGACTTCTTGGCAATGACGACGGTAATCGTGGCGCCGGGCTTCTGCTTGCCGCTGGGGTTCCAGCTGATCACGGTGCCCTCGGTAACCGAGTCGTTCTCCTGGTAGCTCACGTCGACGCCAAAGCCTGCCATATCGAGGGCGTTGCGCGCCTGGGCCTCGGTCATGTCGGTCAGGTCGGGGACGGACGTGGTATCTGGGCCGCTCGAGACCTTGTACGAGATGGTCGTGCCCTTCGCGACTTCCTTACCGGCTTCGGTGCCCTGCTCAAAGACCTGGCCCTCATCGACCTCGTTGGCCTCCTCGGAGGCGTTGCCCTTCAGGCCAACGCTTGCCAGCGCGGCCTCGGCCTGGTCTTTGGTCAAGCCGACAAGCCGGGGAACCTCAACCTTCTCGGAGGGCTTGGGGCCCTTGGAGATTACCAGGTTCACCTTGGTGCCCTTGGCCTTCTTGGTGTTGCCGTTGGGCGTCTGCTCGGCGACCTTGCCCTCGTCGACATCGTCGTTGTAGCTTTGGTCGATGGTGCCGACCTCGAGGCCGGCTTGCTTGATCAGCTCGACGGCAGTCTGCTGGTCTTTGCCCAGCACATCGGGCACGGTGACCTGCTCGCCGCCAAAGAGTCCTGTGGCAAAGGCCACCACGATGCCGATGACGGCAACGGCTGCTACCACGGCGGCGATGATCTTATTCTTGTTGGATTTGGGCTTTTCGACCTCGTAGGAGCCGGTAGAGCCCGAAACCGAGCTACGGGCGGTATTCTGGCCGCTCACGCCCGAAACGGGACGCACCATGGCGCGCGTCTGATCGGAAAGCTCGCGAGTCTTGGTGGCGCCCAGCTCACCGGGGGCACCGATGATGCGCGTGGGCTCCGAGACGTTGACGGCACGGCCCGACAGGTAGCTGTTGAGCACCTGACGCAGCTCGTCGGCGGTCTGGAAGCGGTTTGCCGGGTCCTTCTCCATGCACTTGAGGATGATGCGCTCAAGGTCGGCGTCGACACCGGAGTTGATCTGGCTCGGCGGAATTGGCAGCTCGTTGACCTGCTTGAGTGCGACCGAGATAGCGTCGTCACCGTCAAAGGGAACGCGGCCGGTGGCGCATTCATACATCACGACGCCCAGCGAGTAGATGTCTGAGGTGGGGCCGAGGTCCTGACCACGGGTCTGCTCGGGGCTTACATAGTGGGCGGTGCCCAGAACGTTGTTGTCCTGCGTGAGATGACTGTTCTTGGCGCGTGCGATGCCAAAATCCATGACCTTGATGTTGCCGTCGGGCAGCACCATGATGTTTTGCGGCTTAATGTCGCGGTGGATGATCTCGTGCTTGTGTGCGACCGAGAGCGCGGAGCTGATCTGCGAGCCAATCTGTGCGACCTTCTTGGGATCGAGGGCCCCGTGGCTCTTGATGCCGCTCTTAAGGTCGGTACCGCGCAGGTACTCCATGACGATGTAATAGGTGTCGCCGTCCTTGCCCCAGTCGTAGACGCCCACGATATAGGGGGAGGACAGGCCTGCTGCTGCCTGGGCTTCCTGCTTAAAGCGGGCGGCGAAGGTGGCGTCGCCGGCATACTGCGGCAGCATGATCTTGACGGCAACCGTGCGGTCGAGGACCTGATCCTGTGCACGAAAGACGGTCGCCATGCCGCCCGTTCCCACCTTATCCTTGAGGAGGTATCTTCCCCCGAGGACCCTCTGTTCCATTCCTGCTCCTAACATAACTATTCGCTCAACGATGTGTGTAGTACCAAATGTGTGGCCGCTGGGGCCGTGTGGCGCGTGGCCGCTAGCTCATCGGCCGCGGCGCGCCACAAGTATCCGCTTTGATCACGGGCATCACGCTCCCTGTGCGGCGAGCGCCGCGGTCAGGACGATGCCGGCAATCTTGGCCGCCTCGACGTCGTGTTTGTCGTAATCCTCCAGGGCTACCGAGATGGCAACCGTGGGTGAATCGTAAGGTGCAAAGCCAACAAACATAGAGTTGACGTTGGTGCCGCCGGTCTCGGCCGAACCGGTCTTGCCGGCAACCTTGACGCCCGGAATCTGGGCATCGGTGCCGGTACCGGACTGGACGACGGCGAGCATGGCCTGCTTGACCTGGTCGGCCGTGGCAGAGCTGACAGCCTGGCCCAGCGAGCGGGACTGCGTGGTCTTAACCACGGTTCCGTCCGGGGCGAGTATCTGGGACACAAAGAACGGGTCCATGACCACGCCGCTGTTGGCGATAGCGGCAGCGATCACGCAATTCTGCATAACGGTGGTCTGCGGGCCAGGCGTGTGGTCCATACCGACGGGCTGGCCGGCGCCTGCCCAAGCGGTCTCCCACTCGGTCATAAGCGACGGGTCGGCCATGATGGAAGCCGCGGTGGTCAGATCCTGACCGAGCTTTTGGCCGTAGCCAAAGGCGTTGGCAAACTGGACGAGCGAGCTGGCACCGACCTCGTTTGCCACCTGGCCAAAGACGACGTTGGACGACACGGCGAAGGCCTGCTGCAGGCTGATGGTGCCGTAGCTCTCGTTGGCATCGTTGGTGACCGGCGCGTTGCCGATGTCCATGGAACCGGGCGCCTGGTACGTGCTGGTAAGGCTGGCGGTGCCGGTTTCGAGCGCCGCGGAGAGCGTGACGACCTTAAAGGTCGAGCCCGGGGTGTACAGCGCGTCCATGGCACGGTCGTACATGGAACCGTCCTCGCCGCCGCCCGACTGGAGCAGCGCATCGATGTTGGTGTTGTCGTAGGTGGGCGAGCTCGCGCACGCAAGGACCGCACCGGTGCGCGGATCCATGACCACCACAGCGCCCTTAAAGCCCTTGAGCGCCTGCTCGGCAGCCGTCTGGATGCGCGAGTCGATGGTGAGCTTGGCGGTATTGCCCGGCTGGGTCTGCCCCGCGAGCGACGCGATGGCGTTGTTCCAGCTGGAGTAATCCTTGGAGCCGGTGAGCGTATCGTTCATGACGCTCTCGATGCCGGCGGTGCCGTATTGCTGGCTCACGTAGCCCACCACGTGCGCGGCCATGTTGCCATTGGGGTAGGAGCGGGCGTAGGTGCCGTCCTCCTGCTGCAGCGACTCGGCTAGTGTCACGCCGTCGGACGTGATGATGGAGCCACGCTGGATGTACTTGGAGCGGGCGATGGTGTGGTTGTTGGTCGGCATGTCCTGGTAATCCTTTGCCTTGATGACCTGGACATAGGTGAGGTTGCCGATAAGGATGGCGAACAGCGCCGTAAAGGCAAACACGGCACGAGTCAGACGGTTGGCAAGTGCCACGCGGCCGAGCACGCCGGACTCTGGCGTGTCGAGCAGGCGACGACGCATGCGTGAACCCGCGGAGTGGTTGCCGTGGCTGTAGGAAGGTGCGCTGGCAAAACGCGTACCGGTCGGGGCAGCGGCAGATGCGACCTGATCGTCAGAGATGGCGGCCATGGTGCCGGTGCCGGTAAGCTCGGCCTCGCGTCCGGTCGCCTCGTCACCGGCGCGCAGCAGGAGCGCGACGATGATAAAGCTCGCCAGCAGCGAGGAGCCGCCCTGGCTCATAAAGGGCAAGGTGACGCCGGTCAGCGGGATCAGGCGGGTTACGCCGCCAACGATCAAGAAGGCCTGGAAGCTGATGGCTGCCGTAAGACCGGTGGCGCTAAAGGCGGCAAGGTCGGACTTTGCGCGGGCAGCCGTGGTGAGGCCACGCACGGCAAAGAGCATAAACAGGATGAGCACGGCGCCGCCGCCCAAAAGGCCCATCTCCTCGCCGATAGCCGAGAAGATAAAGTCGGACTCGACGACAGGGATGTTGTTGGCCATGCCGTTGCCGATGCCAACACCGACCAGACCGCCATCGGCAAGCGAGAAGAGCGACTGGACGATCTGGTAGCCCTGGCCCTGGGCGTCCTTAAACGGATCGACCCAAACCTGGAAACGCACCTGAACGTGCGACAGGAACTTGTAGGCGCCCACGGCTCCAACGGCCAAGAGCGCAAGACCGATAACGACATACGAGAATCGTCCCGTGGCAACGTAGAGCATCAGCAAGAAGATGGTGTAGAACAGCACGGCCGAACCCAGGTCGCGTTCGAAGACGACGACGAGCAGGCACACACCCCACACGGCAAACAGCGGCAGCAGCAGTCGCAGGCGAGGGATCTTAAAGCCCAGGATCTTGCGGTTGGAGATGGAGAGCAGCTCGCGGTTCTCGGCCAAGTAGCCGGCCAGGAACAGGACGATAAAGACCTTGGCGAACTCGCCAGGCTGGATGGTAAAGCCCGCGATGCGAATCCACAGCTTGGAGCCCGAGATCGTGGTGCCGATAAAGATAGGCAGCATCAGCAGAATGATGCCGATAATGCCAAAGGTGTACTTGTAGCGCATGACCACGTCGAGGTTTTTGACCAGTGCAAGCGTTCCCACCATGAGCGCCACCGAGACAAACAGGATGATGAGCTGTGAGATGGCGAGAGCGGGGGCGAGACGCGTCACGAACGTGATGCCGATGCCCGAAAGTATAAATACGATGGGCAGGATGGCGGGGTCGGCACCGGGCGCCAAGATGCGCACGGCGATATGTGCCGCGGCAAAGGCGGCAAAGAGGCCGATCGGTACGGCGAGCGTCTCAAAGGAGATAGCGGCGCCCGCGGTGAGGACGTACATCGCATACAGCAGGATGACGGGGAACGCCGAGGCGATGAGCAAGAGCAGCTCGGTGTTGCGGCGACTCATAAGCGGCACTCCCTTTCTAATTCTTATCGGAGGCTTCGGCCTCGGCGGACTGTTCGGCGGTTTTCTCGGAATCTGATTCGGAGGTTGATCCCTGATTGGTGTTGTCGCGAATCGTTTGCGCGTCGATCACCTGGCGGGTCTGCTCCTCGTCGATCTGGTGGCGGTACTTGGATATCGTGTCCTGCGCATCGTCGACACTTGTTTGCGGAATGCCCGCCTTGAGGCGGTTTTGCGTGTCTTCGGGCAGGTCGGACAGCTTAATGCTGGTTTCGCTTTCGAGCCAGTGGAGCTTGAGTCCGAGCGGCTTGCCGGGCAGGCCGCGCCAGACGGCGACATTGCCCTGGTAGGTACCCAGGTAGTACGAGCCGGTGACACCCGTGTAGGCCCAGATGCCAGCTGCCAGCACAAAGACGAGGGCCAGGATGGCGGCGATAGTAACGTTGCGGCGACGCACGCGTTGCGCCTCGCGCATGACGCCATCGTCAACCAGGTCAACGACTACTACGGTCACGTTGTCGTGGCCGCCGGCGGCAAGCGCCGCGTCCACTAGGTTGTCGACGCAGATTTGCGCGGTTGAGGACTGCGTGGCGATGTTCTCGATATCGCTATCGGGAATCATGCTCGAGAGGCCGTCGGAGCACAGGACCAGGCGGTCGCCTTCCTCGATATGCAGAGTGAAGTGGTCGGCATACATGGCGGGGTCCGAGCCCAGCGCGCGGGTGATGACCGAACGGTTGGGGTGGACGCGAGCCTCGTCTGCCGTGATCTCGCCGGCGTCCACGAGCTCCTCCACGT
>USNX01000038.1 GCA_900556205.1 uncultured Collinsella sp. | reverse complement strand
GGAGAGGACGATGGCCGCCTTACCGCCGCCCTCCTCGGGCGGAGCCATCTTCGCCGCGACGTTCTGCATGAAGAGCATGCTGCCGTCGTCAATGTCGGGCTTGCCGGCGCCGAACCTGCCATCGAACCCACGGCCCATCTCCTCGAGGACGGCGTCCCTCTCCTTCCTCCACTCCTTGCCGTAAGGCGGGTTGGTCAGCTGGTAGTTGAAGGTGCGTCCCTCGAATCTGTCGTCGTCGAGGGTGTCTCCGAGCATGATGCCCGCCGAGAGGTCGGTCATCTGGTCGAGCACGTCTCCCGAACCCCCAGCGATGTTGCGCAGCATGAGCGCGGCCTTGCCCATGGCCCAGGTCGCGTCCTCGAGCTCCTGGCCGTAGGGGACGATCTTGGTGGGGCTCTTGAAGTGGCCCCCGTCGTGCCACTCGTCGAGCTGGTCGAGCGCGTCGCAGATGAAGCCGCAGGTGCCGCAGCTGCCGTCGTAGAGCGTGCGGATGTCGCCCTCGTCGGCGTTGAGGAGCGTGTCCTCATTCGCGAACAGGAGCGCCGTGGCGAGCCTCGCCACGTCCTTCGGCGTCATGAAGTCCTCGGCGTCCTGCGAGATCTCCTCTCCGTATCGCTGGATGAGGTGCTCGTAGATGTCGGTCATCATGCGGTCGGAGACCGCCTTGGGGCCGAGGTCGAAGCCCGCGAAGCGCGTGCATACCTCGTAGAGCATGCCCTTCTCGTCGAGCTTCTCGCAGGTCTGCCGCATCTCGAAGCGTTGCAAGACCTCGCGGGCGTTCGCGGAGAAGCCGCTGATGTAGGCCATGAGGGCGTCACAGGTCTTGCTGGCGCCGAGGCTGGAGAGCGTGAAGCTCGTGACGTTGTAGAAGCAGTGGCCGGAGAGGGCGCAGTACTTCGGGTCGTCGTCGTCCCAGACCCCCTTGGCGGCCTGTCTGCTCACGGCCGCCCGCGTCGGCTCGAGAGCGCACTCGAAGCGCCTCAGCACGGCGAACGGGAGGATGAGCTTGTTGTAGTCGGCGGGGCGAATGACATCACGCACGTAGTTCGCGATGCTCCATATCTCGTTCACGTAGTCGAACGCGGTCTTATCGGCCATGATTGGACCTCTCTGCGATAAATAGAATTCCAACCATGTATTTTACAACCGAAAGCCATGATTTGAGCTTTCGGCCAACCAATAGTTTAACAAATCTGGTAAGTGGTATCACCAATCACTGATTTATCGAACCCAACCAGTAATTTTACATACCCAAAAAAAATGAGCCCCGGCGACTCGTATCAGAGGCCATTCCCGGGGCATCAATATGCAGTGTACCTATTCATCACCCGATGCCGGCAAGCTGTTGAGCGGCTCACCCTCACCGGCGGTGCCAAGGCGCCTCTGCATCTTCTCGATCTGCTTAAGGGTCGAAGTCAAATACCCAAGACCCTTCTTCAGTTGCTTAAGCAACTTGCCATCCTTGCGATTTCCCTTTCCGTTCTCCTTCTCGACATCTTCTTCAATGCCAGCGATGCCGCGCTGCACGGCCTCGGCTGCTTTCCGCACCAAAATGGCCCCCTCATGCGAGCAGCGGTCAGTTGCCACATCAAGAAATGCGAGAAGCCTTGAGCATTCAACGAGCACGAACTGGGCATAGTCCTCCCCCATCGACGCCGCCAGGGCAACGCCGCCAGAACCCAAAAGGCCAAGCGCAGCGCCGCCGCCCGCAATTAAAGCGGCGCCGCCAGCCATACCCATGCCGCCGGCGGCCAAGGCGCCGCCGCCAGCAGCGGCAAGACTCGCATTGACAAGCGCAGCTCCGTGGAGGCCGACAAACGAGTCTCCAAAGATACCGACAGCGATATTTGGAGCGACCACCGCGGCAGCTCCTCCAGTGCCCACGGCCACCGCCGCGGTGATGGCTCCGCCCACCAAAAACTTTGGCAACGCGCCTGAAAGCCCGCGAATGCGCGCCTTACATCGCTTCTCGAGGGAACGTATGGCGTCCAAATCAGCCGCGTCTTGTCTCTTGGGAAATTCATCTCTAACCCAAGACCCATTCTCCTTCAAACCTTTGTATTCCTTCTTCTCTTCATCTCCTAACTGCGAATAGGGGCAAAACTCAACCAGCTCCTGTGCAACCAGCAGGGCGCGCACCTTACCGCCTCGCTGCCGCGAAATAGCCTCAAGGGCTCCGTACGCATCTTCCTCGCTCAAAAAGTAGCCGTCTGCATCAATGCCTAGGCCATCCGCGACCGAATCCTGCCACGCGCGGGCCCAGCTCCTCTTTTGCCCTTTGCGCACTTCGTTCTTCTCGTTCCCGCAGTCGTAGTTGATGGCGGCAAGCTTCAGCGAGAAGGCAATCCTCGTCGTTTCTCTATCTAGGCTATAAAAGTGAAATCCATCGAAGATATCCTGGCGGCGCCTGGCGCGCTCAGTCCAAGCCTCGGACATTTCCTCCGCCATATAGCCCCAGTCGGCATGGAGGGCAAACGCAAGGCGTCCAACTCCAACGTAGTTTATTCGCAAGAAGAGCTTCTGGGCGAACACGACCTTGTTCCCCTCGCATTCGATACCCGCCCTGACCGCCGCCGTCGCTAGATTCGCCAAAACGAACGAAGTGCTCGAAACCGTGACCATGCGAGTGAGGACCCTGCTGTTATAGGGCATAAAATGCGAAGCCTTGAGCTTGTGCAAGCCGGAAACCTTGCTCACTTCGCAACGTTCTAGCTCGGCCTTGAGCCTTGAAAGCATGTAGAGACAACGAACGATAACCTCGTTGGCCACGACCGCTGGCACCTGGCTTAAAGCCTGATCGAGAAGACCGACTTCTGTCCGAAGGTCGAAGCGAATGGGCTTGCCGTCCTCGGTTTTGAACGCCGTTCCGTTAAACAGCTTTGAGATCCATTGCTGAATGCGAATATCCTCGCCCTTATAGGCAATCTGTATGTCTTGAAAAACAGGCAGGGAGGAGAGCTCCTTTAGCAGGGACAGCACGACGCCGGGAATACCCGTCCCCTTACCGGGGTTTGAACTAGACCCCGCCATGTCGCTCACGAGATGCATCGCCCAGAGCAGAGTGCCAAACGCGATCTTCTCTGGAACGTTCCTGCCTATAAGAGGGCAGTCGGGATCGAAGGCGGCGGCAGGCAGGTCAAAGGTGACAAACCGGCCAGCCGTATCGGTACCATAGCCTTTGCACGTGAATTGCGAGAGGATCGAACACGCAAGGCCAACCAAGCTCGGGTGGTGCGAGAAGTCCCGCAGATGATGTTGGAGCCCGCCGCCAAACTCGGCAGTCAGCTTGTCCGCGGCAAGAGGAAACCCTTTCTCTAGAAAGCGAATAGCGTCTTCTAGAGTTGCATCCGCCTTTGTCATACCCGCAGACTTGGCAATCGTAAGAACGAATTTGCCAACCTTCTCGTCGCCCCACTCTTTGGCACCCTCTAGGTTGAAGTCTTTCTGCCACAGGATATTCAACGCGCCCGTGAGAAGCCCGCTAACGGCTGCAAGTTCATAGTCGAGCTTCGTAGCCTTTTCAGCCCGAGGGTCAAAATCAAAGAGGACCTCCTCCCCATCGGGAGCGTCCTTAAAACCAACCAGCACGGCGCTACCGTTCAGCGGCACAGATGCAACTTTGGGCAGTTGAGGCATGGTGTAAACTATCTCGCCGCCACTAAAAACAAGTTCGTCTGCCATACCGGCTTCCTCCTGCAAACGCGTAAAATCAGATTGCTCTACGCCGCCAAATCCCTCTTCGTAGAAGTATTCGAAAATCTCGGTGATGCAGTTGCTCAGAACCTCGTCGGGATAGTTCGCCACTGGCAGCCTATACACCTCATTGTGCACGATAACGCACACAGCGTCACGGGTCTCTGCCTATCCGTCCAGCGAATCATGTTAGCAAGCCGCTCTTCGATAATGGAAGCCATTTCGATGTCCACGCTCTTGACCCGCTTGGTCTCGGCGGGCGTCAGCGTGTCCTTGAATAGCATCTCAAGCACAGCCCTCTGATGCTGATTCTGGAATCCTTCCCGCAACCATTCCTTCTGCTTGCGCCCAACGGGCACCCGCCTACCTCCCCTCCGCCTTCAGCTTCAGCAGCAGGTCGCCCAGCTCGGGGCACTTGCTGGAAAGGCGCGTCTGAGCTCGCTCGCCCATCCCCCACCGTTGGCGGACTTCCTGGGCGCGCGGACTCACGTGATAGTCCCCCTCCATCATCTGCTTGAGCAGCTTAGCGGTCACGCGCGCATCGGCCAGGGCGCTGTGGGCGTGACCCGTCGACTCGTCGAACTCGATGCCGAACCACGTTGCCGCGTCACTCAAAGAGACGCACCCGTGGCTGCCCACGTCCATGATCGAGGTATAAAACGCCTGCAGATCGGCCCAATCCGTAGGAAATGCGGAAAGGTCGATGTGCTTTGCCTGGCACTCGGTCAAAAGCTGTCGACGATCCGTCCCGCTCCAGCAAACTATCTGGGCGGAGTAGCGACCGACCCAATCGCTGAGCCTTTTGATCACCACATAGAGCGGATCGGCCATCGCGGTATCCACAGCCGATATCCCCGTAAGCTCGCGGACGGGAAACGCAACGCCTTCGGTAAATTCCGTCTGCACAAACTGCGAGAACTCGCCCATAACGTTGCCGTGGTAATCGAGCTTGACGGCGCCGACCTCGATAATCTCGTTGCGCAGTCCACGGCGCTGACGCTGCTTTGGCACCGGCGCAAACTCAAAGTCCAACACAATCTGGCGCGCAAAGTTCGTCGTATCGATAGCCGAGATACCCGGCGTCTTTTCAGCTGACACGGTTAGGGCCTTTCTCCGTCAAATGCCGCTTGCTACATAGGCGGCTACATTGCCGTAAGGATAGGCGCCCGTGCGGACATGAAAGCGGGGCGCAATACCATGCGCTGGTCGCACGCCATGCAGACGGCCCCAAGAGAATCGCCCGCTCTATTCAAATGCATGAAAAAGATTTAGGCCCGGTGACTTGAATCAGCGGTCATCCCGGGCCCATCAGAGCTCGTAGAGCTCTTGGTTGCTTTGGTCTCGCTCTTCACGGCGCTTATCGAACTTTCCGAGGCACTCAAGCAGCATTCGAAGCATAACAAGTCGCTGCCATTAAGGCACTGACCTCTTGACCAAGCAACGGCGCTGCCCAGCTATCACCCTTGGGCTGCCGTCAACTTTATTCTATCCGCGAGCATCTGGTTTACCAAATGGATTTTCGGTAAAGGAAGCACGGCACGCCCGCAAAACCACTACGCCCCAAGTGCCGCCATGGGAATCACCGCCACGCCGTCGTCGCGTGTGTAGGCAATGCTCCCCTTTCCAACCACGACCGCCAAAAACGCCGGCGCGGCATTCTGGGCGGCAGGATTGGAGAGCACTTTCCTCTCCAGCGCCTTGAGATTTCTCGCTCCATCGTCTGCTTTCGCATCACTCAGCTTGACCTCGATGGCTCCCCAGCGCCCGTCGTGCTCAACGATCAGATCGACCTCAAGGCCCTTCTCATCTCGGAAATAATGGACACTGTTGTCGACACCGCCGTAGGTGGAAAGGAACACGCGCACGTCGCGCAGGACGAGATTCTCAAAGAGCATCCCCAGCGTTTGCATATCGCCAAGCAGCCGCTCAGGGGTAGCCCCCAGCAACGCCGCCGCAAGTGACGGGTCACAGAAGTAGCGCTTGGGGCGCACGCGAACGCGGGCCTTCGAGCGCATGGGCGGCTCCCATCCGCACAGGCCCTCGGTCAGCTTGAGCCTGTTGAAGAGGTCCAAGTACGCAGCGATGGTCCTCTCGTCGGGGCCCGCCTCACCGTACGAGGCGTCCTTTACGAGCGTCTTGTACGTGACAGCCTGGCTCTCGTTCATGGCAAGAGCTCGCAAAAGGCCGTGTGCAAGCTCGGGCGACATGCCCTCGTCCAGCACGTTGACGTCGAGCACCGAGTGCACGTACTGGCTTGCCGTCTCTCGCGCAAGATCTTCCGAAAGCCCAAGATTTGCAGGCCAACCGCCCCTGCAGCACCAGCGGGCGACGTCATCCACCGTGCTCTCGCGACGCTGAGGGGCAAAATCCTCGCCCTTAAAGAGGCTTGCCAGTGACACGAGCGGCTCGCCGTCGCCCGACTCACACAGGGCCATGGGGCGCATTGACAGACGGGCGATCCTACCCGTGCCGGAATGACGAACATGGCTGCGCTCCTCGCTTTTGAGCGCGGTCGAGCCCGTGAGCAAAAGTGTCCCCCGTTCGTTGCCGCTCGCGTCCACGAAACGCCGGGCGGCATCCCAAACCTCGGGCACCTCCTGCCATTCATCGACCAGGTGTGGCGCATCGCCGATGAGCGCCAGGCTTGGGTCGACCTCTGCCGCCGCACGCTGCGCAGGCTCATCGAGCCTGGAGACGCTCGCCGAGCGAGAGAGCGCCGTCCAGGTCTTGCCGCACCATTTGGGGCCGTTGATCTCCACACAGCCAAACGCCCGCATAAGGGTGTCGAGGCGCTCCTCTATGAGCCGGGGCCTATATCCCTTTTGGGTCAATCTCTTTGGTGCATCCATAGACGGCCGTCCCTCTCTATCACGCGATATGCGAAATTACGCCATTCTCAATGCTGATTTTACGCTACTTTCAATGTAGTTTTTACGCCATGACAGATGTAGTTTTTACGCCATTTTCATTGAAGGTTTTACGCTTGGCATCCTTAGCGCGACCCATTCCGAGCATCACATCAGAGCGTGCTTGGTTATCTCCGCTCGCACATCTCGGCAAACGAAATCAGCTTGGCATCTCCCCTGCTCGCCGCAGCTTCCTGACATCCTTGCGTAAAGCCACGCTTCGAGAAGATCACGCAGCTTTTATGCTGCCGCCTAAAGAGCTCGCTTCGGTACACGAGCTTTTCCAGAACATCCTCGCCTACCGGTTCATTGCGCCATTTGCACTCCGCAAACAGCGCAGCGCCCTCGCCATCGTCAACAATCAAGTCGATTTCTTCCTGCGTATGTGTGCGATTATCCGTCCCCCACCAGCGCCCAACGCTTGCCGGAACCACATCGAGCTGGCCCGCGCGTGCGAGTTCGTACACGTATTGCCTGCATATAAGCTCAAAGACCGTGTCCATGTAATCCGATACGTGCGGCTCAATGCGCTTATACGCCATCTCGGCCATATCGTTTTGAATCAGCCCGATGTTCTGCGGAACAAACTTGTACCAGAACCTAAACATCTGGTCGCTCAGCAGATACACGGCTCGCTTATTGCTCGTCTCGTTTAGGGGCAGCTCGCGCTCGACAATCCCAAGCGACGCCAGCTTATCCACATAGCTCTTTACGTTGCTCGCAGGGATTCCCGTAGAGCTCGCAATCTCCGAGATCCTCGAGCGCCCCTGAGCAATTGCTTGCACGATCGCATCATATTGCTCGGGATTGCGGCACTCTTGCAATAGCAGGTTACTCGGCTCCTCAAAGAGATAGCCCGTAGGAGTAAGAAATAGACGTTTGATGTTGTCCTTGAGCGGTGCGGCAGGATCGACTTTCTCGATATATGCAGGAATGCCGCCCGTCATGCCATAGCAAACCGCAGCGTCTTCGCGACCCATGCTCTGCCACAGGCCGAGGGTCGTCGTAAAATCGAGCGGCATGATCTTAAACTGGGCCGTTCGCCTACCGTATAGTGGACTCTCGTAGCCCAACACCTGTTCCTCCATAAACGAAAGAGACGAACCGCACAGGATAAGCATGAGCCTGGTCTCTTTGTACAGGTGATCGATCTTGTCTTGCAGCAACGAGCTGATCTCGGGATTCGATTGGGCGAGATAGGGATACTCGTCAATCACGACAATCAAACGCTCCGTTCGAGCCATGGTGGCCAATGCATCGAACGCCTCGTCAAAACTACGAAACGACACGCCTGCAGCACCAACCGAGCCTGCAAGTATCGCCTGGCTAAAGCCGTGCAGGTTTGCCTCCGCATTGGTACGACGAGCTTGAAAGTAAATAGCCTTCTTGCCTTGGATGAACTCTGTGATAAGGCGCGTTTTACCCACACGACGGCGGCCGTAAATCACAGGCATTTCAAAGGAGCCCGTGCCATACAGTCGATTGAGCTCGGACATTTCCACTGTTCTTCCGATAAACATAGGGCCATCCTTCCTTTACGTTATAGCTAGCCATATTATACCTTCCTATAATATGGCTAGCTATAACGTAATTCGACAAGCGGAGCACGAAAAGGGGCGGTACACCACCGCACGTGGACCGTTCCGGAAAATGTATCCCGTTCTGGAGCCAAAAACTGGGCCGTAGTTTCCGCCAAGCATGCCATCCGGAAAGCGCGTCCCGCTCTGAGCCTGAATTCTGGGATGCGGTTTCCGCTGAAACTTCTACCGGAAAACGAATCCCATTCCGGACGTCGAATCCGGGACACAGTTTCCGCAGATACAAGGCGACAGTCCGCTGCCCTTATCACATGCCTTCAAATATGCGATCCAGAAACACAAAACAGCAGATAGAATGCTCTTTTTCAAAAAAGTACACGTCCCGAAACTTACCAAGGCTTCATAACTAGCTACCATTCACGGGTGCCGATTACCGCCCACCGATTCGGATGTAAAGATGTCGCCGAAAAAAGGCCATCTACCTGCATGGTTAGATTTTGGTCAGCTTTTGGTCAGCTGAGCGGCAAGTTCCGGCTGATACGTTTTTGCTACCCAAAAGGAGGCGGTAGCTCATGACCCATTGCAATGATCAGCTCATCGACCAGCTGCTAACCCAAGCCGAACACGAGGGGCGCTGTCTGATTCCCCCGAGCACGGCAATCCGAAA